>JBASRN010000190.1:0-8772 GCA_049273855.1 Blastocatellia bacterium | reverse complement strand
CCGCGCTGACATACAGCTCACCGAGCGCGTTGATGGTGGTCAGGTCGTAAGGGTCAGCCTGTGCGATCATCCGGTGAATGGCGATGGCGGCGGTGATTTCGCGCTTGCTCACATGCTCTTCGGCTCTGCGGAGGGCCTCGGTCTTGTTGAACGCCATATCTAGCCTCCTGATTAGCGCTTCGTCTCTCGGTTGATAGCCAAGGAAGGGAGCGTCCAACGCGTTATCCGTGCGTACAGTGCTCGCCGGCTCATCGCTAGAGGCTGCCCCGGCTCCGTTTTTGCGCAGGAAACAATCCGAGGACGCGCGTTTGCGGCCGCAGCTACCGGGAAGCCACTCGAGCAACACCGCTCAGTCACTCAAGGCAATACTCGGCTGCGAACTCAATCCTGATTATTTGTTATTAAGGGGCAGTTGGAGTCAGAACCTGAGTGCTATTAGAGCATGCGATGCCCGCGGTTGCAACGCTCTTGTTAATGCTGAAGTTGCTGAGATTCGCGGTACGTGTCACGGAAATCCCCCTGCGTAAGTGCCAGCCGTGCTACTTGAGTCCGTATCCTCCCCAATGTTAGTATCTCGCCCGTTCATCGCTTGCTCCAACACCGTGAAAGGGCCATCCGAGTGCAGCCACACCCCGAGCGCGCACCATTGCCGGAACCCAATAACCAAACTCCGCGACGCAACCTCGTAGTCAAGTGGGTCGCAGTGCTAGGTGTAGGCGTCGCCATCGCGCTAATCCCGCCTCCGGAAGAAATAACGATCCAGTCGTGGCGGCTGCTTGCGATCTTCGTAGCCACCATCATCGGCTTGATCGCGCAGCCGTTGCCGGGTGGAGCGATGGTGTTACTAGGCGTCGCGGCGATTGCGCTCCTTGGAGTAATGCCGGTCGGCCAGGCGCTTGCCGGTTACGGAGACCCGGTCGTCTGGTTGGTGCTCGCGGCGTTTTTCATGTCGCGAGGGATGATCAAGACCGGTCTCGGCAGGCGAATCGCATTTCTCTTTATTAAAGCCATCGGGAGCCGCTCGCTCGGACTTGGCTATGCGCTGATTTTCACTGACGGGTTGCTTGCGATGTTCATTCCGTCCAACGCCGCGCGCTGCGGCGGAATAATCTTCCCGATTGCCAAGAGCCTTGCCGAGGCTTACGACTCGGAGCCCGGCCCAACAGCCGCAAGACTCGGCTCATTCTTGATGATTTTTATCTATCAGTGTGACGTGGTGATTTGTGCGATGTTTCTGACCGGGCAGGCTTCGAATCCGCTGATCGCCAAGTTCGCCTTAGAGGTTACTGGCATCGATCTAAGCTATAGCCGCTGGGCGTTGGGTGCCATCGTTCCTGGGCTCGTTTCTCTGATGATCATTCCGCTGCTCCTTTATCGAATCTTCCCGCCGGAAATAAAACGCACTCCCGCCGCAGCCGAGTTCGCCAGCGCCGAGCTTGAGCGAATGGGTCCGATGACAAGGCAAGAGAGGCTGATGCTGCTTGTGTTCGGGCTGGTAGCTTCGCTATGGATGACGACCGCGCTCCACGAGATTCATTACGCGGCCGTCGCGCTGCTTGGCATCAGCGTCCTGCTATTGAGTGGCGTGCTGACCTGGGAAGACGCCTTGACCGAGCGCGCTGCGTGGGACGTTTTTGTCTGGTATGGCGGGCTGGTACGGATGGCGGAAGCTCTCAGCGAAACGGGGATCACCAAGCGATTCGCCGACACTGCCGCGGGATTCACTGGCGGTTGGACGTGGTGGGCGGCGCTTGCGATTCTCCTTTTGATTTACTTCTACGCCCACTACGGCTTCGCAAGCATCACCGCACACTCGACGGCGATGTACACCCCGTTTCTGGTTGTGATCATCGCGGCGGGAGCGCCTCCCTACCTAGCCGTGTTATTGCTTGCATATTGCTCGAATCTGATGGCGGGGCTGACGCACTACGGCACTACACCCGCGCCAATCTACTTCGGGGCTGGCTATCTTAAGCAGCGGACTTGGTGGCGTCTGGGTTTGATTGCTTCGATCCCGAACATCTTGATCTGGGTAGCTGTTGGATGCGTCTGGTGGAAGATCCTCGGATGGTGGTGAGGCGCAAAACGAGGCTTCGCGTCGGCCAACCACCCTGTCTTATTGACGGTCGCACCAGAGCCCGCGACAGTTGGCGGTCACTGCCCAAACTTCAGAATGTTCAACTCGCGGCGCGCTTTATTGGTGAACTCAACCGCATCCGGATTCGAAGGGACGACGTCATCGAGGTCGGTCGAGAGGATCTTGAAACGAAACTTGCCGTTCTTCTCGATGTAGACCCTAATGTCACCCTGCTGGACGTTGCCTGGCGCCGCGCTTACAACAAGCGTCTGGTTGACGAGTCGCGGCTTGAACAACCCTTCGGCGTCCCCGGCTATTACTATGTCGGCTTCGGGGTTCTCGCTTGCAAGCCTCATCGCCGGATCCAGCTCGCAGTGCGCAACGATCACCAGAATGTCGCACTCCTTGCGCGCGCGCGGGACGATCTGGCGCGCGGTCTCGAACATGTTCCTGACCGTCGCATCCCTCATTCCTTGCTGAGGCTTTATCGGCGCGGCCAACCCAACAAAACCAATCTTTATTTCACGCCTGCCTTTGATCCTAGGACCCGACATCTCTTTGATCACATAGGGCGGAGGGGGCGCAACCTCGGCTCCGAACTTAGCGTTTGCAGAAATGACGTTATTAATCATTCCCAGCTTCGCCGTTCGTTCGGCAAGGCCGTCGAGTGCAAGCAGCCACTGGGCGTGAATCGCGTCGGAGCGCCCAAGGTTGACCACATCCAGAGGCCAGCGACTGAACGCTTCCGCGACTTGCTGGTTTTGCAGCATGACCCGCCGGTCGTTCGAAGGGCTGTACCAGAAGTTACCCGCCTCGACCTGTATAACCGGAGTCTCAGGGAACTTCTTTCTGAACCCTTCGACATACCCAACCCGCCGCGCAAGCCCGCCACGCGGATGATTGCAGTCGCAGAGACCGAGGCTGCCGCGCATGTTGGCGATGAAGAGTATAGCCAGCACCGCGCCATCGTCGGTTCCCAGCCTTTGATCGAATGTCTCTTTCGGCTCCTCTTGCGCCGCGCTTGAGCCAGTTGTGTCAGTCAGCGCGCAGGCCAAAAGCAAAAACAATGTGACGCAAGAGCAAAGAATCTTGTTCAACAACCGGTTTCACCTCGCACAACCAAATGCAATCTAGGACTCGCCTGACAACAATAAACGTCCAGCAGTCGGGCTTCACGGGCGCGTGATCCGCAACGCTCACGCTATCACAGGAACAACCGCGGAGCAATTCAGTGCCGCGAACATTCAGTGCCCGGAACCCGCGTGCGCAGGGCGGTAGCCGAGATACCAGGAGATCTTTGTGGCCTCCCTGACGGCACGGTTAGAAGGCTCAACGGTAGGAGAGCAATTCGAAGAGAACGCAGCATGAGTTTGTTCGCCCCTGTTTCACACAAAGTCGTTTCAACAACATTAACCCTCCTTGCTCGCGCCGGTATGTTGCACTAAGATGCTCACACTCCGCAGCGGCCGGAAGGAGACACTTCGCGATGAATGTGCTTCTGCTCTCGATGCCCGATTCATTCGAGCACATGCCCACACTCGCCATCCGGATGCCCAATGGCGCGCTCACTTCGCTGGCCGGCAACGTGGACGCGCATCACAACGTCGCCGTGGCCGATCTGGTGCTTGTCCAGGACCGTGTGCATGAGACCGTCGAGCGGCTCGTCGCTGAAAACAAACCCGACCTCGTGGGCTTGTCGGTGATGACTTTTCAACGAAAGACCGCGTTCAAAATCATCGAGGTGATTCGCGCGCTTCGGCCCGGCGTTCGAGTAGCCGTCGGCGGTTACGATCCGAGCCTCGATGCCGATGCTTATCAGAACAACTCCTCAAGCCCCATTGACTTCATCGTTCGCGGCGAAGGCGAAATTACCTTTCGCGAGCTACTGCGCGCGATCGAAAACGAAGCGGGCTTTGATCACATCGCAGGGTTGTCCTATCGAAGCGGCGACCGTTTCTATCAAAACGCGGACCGGGGCGTGAACGGTCTGGACACCGGCGAGATCAAGCCGCCCAGGCGCGATGCGCGAGTGCTGAACGGATATACGTTTCTAGGCCGGCAAGTCGATGTTATTGAAACATCGCGAGGCTGCACATTCGACTGCAGCTTCTGCTCGATCATCGAAATGCGCGGGAGAAACTTTTTCACTTATACGTTCGACCGCGTGATAGCCGACATTCGCGACGCTCACGATCGAGGCACTCGCGCGATCTTTATCGTAGACGACAACGTCGTCCTGAACGTTAAGCGCTTCGAGGCGCTGTGTCAGGCGATCATCGACGCGGGCTTGAACGACATAGACTACACCGTGCAGGCGATGACGTCTGCAATAGCAAATCACGGTGAAACTCTCGCGCCGCTTATGCGCAAGGCCGGGTTCCGCTATGTGTTTTTGGGGATCGAGAACATCCTCGAAGACGATCTCCAGTTCCTGAAGGCCAGTTCGAAAAACACCAAACGCGAGAACGGACAAAAGGCCGGCAACGCTACGATCAAAGCGATCGACTACATTCATAGGAACAAGATGTATGTCGTGGGCGGCTTGATCGTCGGCAATCCCGACGACACTCGCGAGTCGATCCAGACCAACCTCGAATTCGCGAAGAAGTACATCGACTGGCCGTACATTCAGCACCCGACGCCTTACCCGCGGACGCCGATGACCAGGGACTTTCGCGACCGGGGCTTGATCATCAACGAAAGGCTCGAAGAGTACGACGGGACTACGGCGGTGGTAAAGACCGAGCACGTGTCGGCTGAAGAAGCGGAGTACCTGCGATGGAAAGCCGAGCGCTGGATGAAGGTCAAGCACATGCCGGCGGCGTTTATTCACAGCCCAGGGTTTGTGTTGCGGCGCGCGCACAAGATGGCTGCGCATACGTTTCGCGGGGCAACGCTAAAGACTCTTTTGGGACTCGAAGACGAGCGCAAGGCGTTTGAGCGCTACCGAGAGATTCGTAAAGCCGAGCGGGCTTACATTTAGCCAACCCGGCAGCAGCCTGTCCTGACCCCCTGAGCGCTTCGACGCACTTCCAACAAGGGGGCATCGCTCCCCAGCCTTCGAGCGAACCAATGAGAAACCGTGGACGCCGCTCTGACCCTCCTGCGATCACATTCCTGAGTTTTGTCTTAGCTGCCTAAGCCCGCCACAAGTCGATCTTCTCACCCAGGTCTCGTTCCAGTGCCAGGTTGTAAACTCGAAGGGCCGTTGAGATGTCCTCAAGCGCGATGCCGTTTGATTTGAACAGCGTTATGTCATCTTCGCTAGCGCGGCCTCGGTCGCGTCCCGCGACGATCCTCCCAAGCTCGGTTACCGATTCCCAGGTTATCACTCCGCGCTCGATGGCCGGCATCAAATCACCCGCTTCGATCTTCGATTGTTCGATTGAATCGACCGCAATCACTGAAGCCCGCCGAACCGCCAGAACATCGATTTCGGCCTTCGACAAGAAGTTAGATCCCACGACGTTCAAATGAGCGCCCGGCTCGATCCATTCGCCCTTCAGCACAGGCTCGCGAGCCGATGTCGCCGTGACGATAATTGAACAATCTCGTGCGGTTTCTTCCGGTCTACCGGCCGCAGTCACTTCGGTCCGAAGCAGCGCGGTCATTCTTCTGGCAAAAACTTCGCGTCGTTCGCCGTTGCGCCCGTAGACTTTTGCCGACTTGATCTGGCGAACCGCGCACACCGCCATCATCTGGCTCTCGGCTTGCCAACCCGTCCCGTAAACCCCTAGCGTGTCGGCCGACTCGCGCGACATGTACTTGGTAGCCACACCCGACGCGGCGCCGGTTCGCATCTGACCAAGCCTGTCGGCTTCGATCATCGCAAGCATGTCGCCGCTCTCAGCGTCGTACAGCAGCACGAGAAACCGCGCGCCCTTACGCGACCCGGTGTAGACCTTCAACCCGGTCACACCGAGTCTCTTGTCTCCCGCGGCAAGCACATGAAGCTGCGAGGCCGGCATCGCCACTCGGTGGCGCGGGCGGTTGGTCGCCAGGCCCTCTGCTTGATCGCGCAAAACTTCTTCGACCGCTTCGATCGCAGTCTTCATGTCCAACAACTCGGTGACGTGTTGTTCTCTTAGCAGAAGTGGCATTGCTTGCGTAGGACTGAGCCTGAGTGAGAAGGACTGAGGACTGAGGACTGAGTGCGAACTGCCTGCCCAGTCCTCGCAGCTACTCGTCACTCAGTCCTACTCCTCATCACTCAGTCCTCAGTCCTCAGTCCTATCACCTTCCCGGCGCCCAATAGCCCGAACGCGTCCGCACAGTGGCCCCGGGCGCTCGAGTCTCGAGCTTTATCGCTCGCCACTTGCCATCGCGCGAGCGGTCCTCGGGGTAGTAGCTTATCGAGTACTGCGCTCGCAGGTCGGTCGCGACTTGCTTGTACACCGCGCGTAAATCCGTCAGGCCGCTCACCGGATAAACCCGTCCGCCCGTTCGCTCGGCGAGGCTTCGCATCTCGGCGCGCGCAATGTCATACAGACCCGCATTTACCTCACGCCGCACCAGCGGCGGCATGATCTCCCGAGGCCTGAAGCGGTCCATCGACTGTGCATCGTACTGGTCATAGAAGCGGTCGACCTGTGACGGGGAGAACTGAATGTAGCCCGGATCTGTGCGTGGCTTCAACAATCCGGCGAGCGTCATTTCTTCAGTATTCAACTCCAGAAAGTAGACCGAAGCCTCGACCTTTTCGACCAGCGGCGCGACGTCCTTAAACAACATCCTGCTGGTCGAATCAACTCCGTCCGACATACACACAATCGCCTTACGGCCCTCGGTCTGTTTGAGCGTCGTCTGCCCCGCCGCGGCTTGCAGCGCATCATAAAAAGAAGTTCCGGTGTTCGCGGTGAATCGCTGGCCGTCTGTCCCAGACGACCGCGCGATGCCGTCGATTGCCGATTCCACCCCCGCGCGGTTGCCGCTTGCCTCGGCGAGCACCTGCACCTTGCTGTCAAACACAATGACTCCGACCCGGTCATCGGCGCGAAGCTCGGCTAGAAAGCTCCTGGCCCCTCGCTTGATCAAGTCGACGTCGTCCTGTGTCGAGCCGGAAAGGTCAAGCAGGAGCATCACCGCAAACGGTTCCTCGGTCGCCGCGAAGTGGGAGATCTGTTGTCGCACTCCGTTTTCGTAAACGACAAAGTCTCCCGCCTTGAGCGACCGAATCGCTCGGCCGTTCCGGTCCCTCACGCCGGCAGTCAGCGTTACAAGATCGGACTTGAGACGTATTGGCTCATCCTGGATACCTGCGCCGAGCGACACTACCGCAATCAGCAGCACGGGCAGCAAGAGGAATGAACTTTTGGCTGGGTGCATTCTCTAAAACTCTGGTAAAGACGGGCTGTCACAATCCTATCGCATCAAGTCCTAAAAAGGTAATAGACCGTCGCGATGCCCCGGCTACAGTAGCATTGCTGATTGGCCGGAATCGACGTCGAGCCGCGGAACTGATGCTTGATCGACTCAAGTCCATGCTTTTGATATCGTGTCCGTCGAAGATGACGGCTATAGAGGTCAAGAAACTCCAACAGGCGACCGATGCAGAATGGTGCGCCAGGGTTATGACCGGCTCCGAGCCCTGGGTAACCCTGGGCAGGGACTATGAAGAATCTCTTCAGATCATTACCGACTTATCGAAGGAAGTTTACATATCGATCGTCGAAGGAGAAGCCGCTGGCTTTATCATCCTGAATATGAAGGGCGCTTTTGTAGGCTATGTCCAAACGATCTGCATTGCGCCCGAATCTCGCGGCAGGGGTATTGGAAGCCGGTTGCTGGAGTTTGCTGAAGACCGCATATTCTCGGAAAGCCCAAACGTCTTTCTCTGCGTCTCCTCGTTTAATGAGCGAGCCAGGAGACTATACGAACGATCCGGATACAGCGTTATTGGGGAACTGAAAGACTACCTGGTCAGAGGGCATTCGGAGATTCTGATGAGGAAGAGTCTGGGCCCTTTGAAGGACTACAAAAGAGAATCCGATTGAGATGAGCCGCCGCAACCAGACTCCAGCATCCGAAAAGATCAGGATAGGCATCGACACGGGCGGAACGTTCACAGACTTTGTAGCCGCCCGAGGCTCGCGACTCGATTCGTTCAAAGTTCCTTCGACGCCGCACAACCCGGCCCAGGCAATTCTCGCGGGCATCGCAAGGATACTCGAAGGCGCCGGCTCGGCGCCTTTCGAGATCGTCCACGGCACAACCGTCGCGACCAATGCGTTGCTTGAACGAAAGGGGGCTCGCACCGCGCTGATAACGACCGCCGGCTTCGAGGACGTGATAGAAATCGGCCGTCAGAACCGGCCCGAGATTTACAACCTGATGGTCACACGACCAGACCCGCTCGTGCCTAGCGAGCTGAGGTTCGGCATAACGGAGCGGGTTGGTCCTGATGGTTCGGTCATCACCAGACTAGTCCGGGGCGAACTCGCAACAACTATCAAAGAAATCGCCTCGTTCAAACCGAAGGTCGGCTCCGTGGCGGTATGTTTCTTGTTCTCGTTCGCGAACCCCGCGCACGAGAACGAAGTTGCCCGCGCACTCGAATCGGTTGGTATCCCGGTTTCGCTTTCTCACAAGATCCTTCCCGAGTTTCGCGAGTACGAACGCACGTCTACAGTGGTGATCAACGCTTATCTTGTTCCGCTGATGTCGCAGTATTTGAGTTCGCTGGCTGAGGGTTTGGA
>JBASRN010000166.1:0-39702 GCA_049273855.1 Blastocatellia bacterium | reverse complement strand
AAGATAATCATCCCCGCATTCGCAGTAGGCCGGACCCAGCTCCTGGTCTACTACCTGCGGGAGCTGGAAGACGAGGGCCGGATTCCAGTGCTGCCGGTTGCGGTGGATTCGCCGATGGGAGTCGATGTGACGCGGCTCTATTCTCGTCATCACGAGGATCACGACTTCGACATGAAACGCATCGTGAACCTCCGCCGGAATCCGCTTGCGACTCGCAACTTCAGCCTCGTTCAGGGCCGAGCCGGTTCCAAGGGGCTCGACGCACAGAAGGGCTCGGCCATAATAATCTCGGCTTCGGGAATGGCGACAGGCGGACGCGTGTTGCATCACCTCACGCACTACTTGCCCGACCCGGCGTCAGCGGTCATCCTCGTCGGCTATCAAGCCGTGGGAACGCGTGGCAGGCGCCTTCAAGATAGAGAGAAGGAGGTAAAGATTCACGGTCAGTGGATCCCTGTCGCCGCGCAGATCGAGAGCATCAGTAGTCTTTCGGCGCACGCGGACTCGGGAGAGATATTGCGCTGGCTTAAGGGATTCAAACGTCCGCCTCGAGCGACATTCATCGTGCACGGCGAGCAAGGTTCGACGCGGGCGCTTCACGAAAAAATTGTGGAGCAACTCGGATGGAACGCGGTGATTCCAACTCACACCGAAGTGGTCGAGCTTGCGTAAGAGGTTGCGCTTGAGAATCTTACGCGGAAATTGTGATCACCCGATTGAGCGCGGCGGCAGCGGTCTTAATCGCTGGATCATTTATTTTGGTTTTTGTTGTCGTTCTTCTTGTCGCTGCCTTTGAAGACCTTCTTGAAGAACCCGCCGATGCCGCCCTTTTTCTTCTCGTTCTTGTTGAGGTTCTGCGGGGCGGTCGCGGAAGGCTCGCTCTTAGCGGTACCAGCCGTCTGCGAAGCCACGTCGGTCGGCTGTGAAGGCTGCGAAGCGGCCGGGAGGGTTACCGGCGCAGGGCTGGTCTCAGCAGGTAGCGTTGCCGCGGGGCTAGCCGGGTTCTGTGCTTCAGAAGGCTGGTCGTTTCGATTACCGCGTGACCGCGCGGCCTTCCCGACGTTGGCGTTTGAGGCGGTCACGGATCGATCAGCCCTTGCAGGATCAGCAGCGGGCTCGATGGCGGTCGCGGCGGGCGTATCCGATGGAGCTACGGCTTGATCCGCCGGCGGATCGGGCGCGGGCGCTTCGGACGGTGCCGCCGTCTCTTCGGCCGCCGGCGGGACCTGTGGCGGCTCCGCCCCTCGTGAAGCACGAAACGCAAACGGCACTGACGCGATCAGCGCAATCACTACGACTGCTGCGGCAGCGTAGTGTTTCCAGTTGAGCCTTGCGACCAGGGAGCTTGAAGCGTTTACGGCGCCCGTCGTTTGTTGGCCCACCATCCCGGCGGCGGTTGAACCGCCCGGTTGAGCTGCTCGCGTTTCTCTAAATTGATCGCCGGTCGGTTGAGTCGTGGCGCCGGGACCTCCGAGTATCTGTGTGGAAACCTCGGCTTCCCCGGACAAAAGAGTTTTTTTGCCGGCCGTTTCCCCTGTCGGTAGACCCGGTGGCGGTTCAAGCACCCGAGTCGTCGGCGCCGCGTAAGGAGCCGTCGTGCTGGTCATCGTAGCCGACGCACTGAGAGTGCTCAATAAAGCTGTGCGCAACTCACCAGCGGTTTGCGGGCGCGCCTCAGGCTTCTTTGCCAATGCGCGCATGATTGCTTGCTCGACCGCCAACGGAATCGTCGAAGTAAATGTCCTCGGCGGCTTCGGCGCATCTTCAACCTGCGCCCTCATCAACTCAAACTCGCTGTCGTTCTCAAACGGCACCCGACCGGTGAGCATCTCATATAAGAGAATGCCAAGCGAGTAGATGTCCGAGCGTGCGTCAGCCGAGTGGCCGCGAACCTGTTCGGGCGCCATGTACTCGACAGTGCCGACAATGTTCCCCTGGCGCGTCATCCTGGCGGTACCCAGCACCCTGGCGATGCCGAAGTCCATCACCTTGATCGAACCCGAATCGGTGAGCATTATGTTCGCGGGTTTGATGTCGCGATGAACTATGCCCATTCGGTGCGCGTGCTCAATGCCTTCCAACGCCTGGCAAAACAGCACGATCGCGCGATTGCAGTCGATCGCTCCGAACTTCCGGATCACCTCGTCAAGCGTATGTCCGCGAACGAACTCCATGACCATGAAGAAGTCTTCGCCCTGCCGGAGAAAGCTGTAAAGAGTTGCGATGTTAGGATGATTGAGCTTGGCGAGAGTGACGGCTTCGGAGCGGAATCTCTCGACGATATCGGGCTGGCTGGCGAGCTCCGGCCTCAGCATCTTGATGGCAACTTCACGCTCGAGCATCGTGTCGATGCCCTTGAAGACGGCGCCCATTCCGCCTTCGCCGATCTTTTCGGTTACCTTGTAACTACCGATGACACTGCCGATCATTGCTTCCTCGCTCCCTTAGATCGCTCCCCGAAAAATGAGGCCGAAACGACTGAGTGATATTATCGCGCCCGCCCGGCGTTTGCGAAACCAATTTTCTCCACCATAGAAAGCCTTGGATCAGCGTGAGAAAACTGAAACACGCGTCTCGCTTGAGGCGGCGACTGAGGCTCCCGGCAGCAACTGGCTTTAGAGTCACTCACCACGGAACAGGAAAGAGGACCCACGAAAGCAGCAATCCTATGCCTAAGAACGAGCCGAATATCTTGAGCCCGTGAATCAAACGCTGGCGCGTGGTGTCGGACTTCGGGTCGACCGCGGCCAGCACGACCGCGGCGATCGCCGCATACAACGACATCATCAGCACATGCATCAGCGCTTCCTCCCCGCCGCTATATCGAACGCATCATGGATGACAAGGTAGTTCAGCAGACCCGCGAGGAACATGAAGGTGTTCCCGTACTCGAAGGTGGCCGCCTCGGGAGTCGGCCTCGTGCCGAACCCTATTGCGTACGACACCAAATAGCAAAGTCCCGATCCGATCTGCGCGAAAAACCAAAGCAGCGTTATGAGATCGAAATGAAAAATCGATGGAGGTTCGGCAACAGTCGGCCAGAACAGGCGCCCATTGAGACTCAAACCAAGAACAAACGCCCCGGTTATTGCGACGAAGAACAGCGCTGCACGGCCGTAGCGTCCAAGCGCCAGGTGTCCCGCCCCGGGAACCAACCAGGCTGCAACCACGGCCGCGGACCGGCGGGCAAATGAGAAGCGGCTGGGCTCTTCAAAAACGAAGCTCCCGCCGGTGTAGTTAGGCGCGATGTCGTCGGTCAATTCATTTCCTGTTTGCAATGCTCGCTCCTCTGCAAGTGCTGCCCAATTCTAGGTGTCGCCCCGAGATAGTGTCAACCGGCGGCCCTTAACAGGTCCGCGCAGCGTCCTAAACCGTTACACCTAATGCGAATGCTTGATTTGACCACTCGCATCGGATATGATGACGCCATCGAAACACAGAAAGGCTCAGCGAAGACGCGAATGAAAACTCTCGTGGGCGCTGTCTCACGAATGATCAAGCCGAGTCCCCCAGCGGGATGATCCAACCCAGCTTGCTGGTGAATCTCCCGCCGTGACTTCAAGGAGGTGCACGATGGGAGAGCGAAACGCAAGTCGCCAGGCGCTTAAACTCAAAGTCGACACCCTTACCGAAACGGAGATCACCGAGGTCCTCGACTACATAAGCATCATGGAGTCGCTGCGTGAGCAAGCCACCAAGCCCGACTTGTTTGACGAAGAGTTGATGGCGCTCCTGGTGGACGCGCTCGAGAATCGCCGCGCGCGAGTCGTGACCGAATGGGACCGAATCAGGAGGCGAGCCGACAACCACGCCTCGCTGTTCGCTTCACCAAGAAAGCTGATGTGAATTAGCGATGCTTGGGAAATGATCCGTGACAGCTCCCGCTGAGCCCTTACCCGAAAAACTGCTTTGACTGTTTCTTCTGCCCCGACTTCCAACACCTGCCCGCAACCCCTAATTGATTGACGTACTCGGAAGGTGCGGAATAGAATTCGTGAGTCAGTCAATCGCCCCGCTGATCGAATAACGCGAGGAGAAATCAATGTCAACCCGTTTGCAACCAACTGACGCGTCCGCGAGCGTCGATCGAGCGGAATACCTGCGACGCGAACTCGTTGCCTTTGCCACAACAGGCGCTCTAAAGAACGAATACAAACGCCAGCACGATCTATTCTTCGACAACGTACCGCCGCATGACGAACATGAGGCTGTAAGCGTGCTCGATTGGTTCCTGTTCGATTGGCTGGATGACAACGGCGAAGGCGCGATCGATCACTTCCTCAATTCACGGCCCGATCTGAGCGACGACGATCAGGAAGTCCTGCTCGACTGGGAGAACTCTCTGAATAGCGTCTTCGAGGTTCGCGCGTGTGGCAAAAAGACGCTTCGCATTGAGGAACTCGACAGCAAAGAATCGTTCCAGGTGATCACAAGTTCACCGTTCAAACGCGGCCAGTTCATAATGGCACGGCTGCTTCCGCTTGGTGAGCGGTTCATTTTTTCCGGGCTGCAGTTCGTCATGCCCGACCGCGAGTCTGCGACCGCGTGGCTGAACATGCGCCGCGCGCTGGACAACCTGGAATCGCCGGAGGCGCTCGAGAATGCGCAGCGCCAACAGTGCAGCGCCTTTTGTGAACTGTTCGGTTGCGACCAGCTCACTGTGAAGCCGGCCGAGTTGAATGCGACGCTCGGAAAGTTTCAAAACTATCTGCTTGTCGAGCGCCGCGATCCGGAAACCGGTCTCACCCCGGCTGAAACATTCAAGGCGGAGTTCGGTCACGATCTGCAAGTGCCCGAAATGCCTTCGCTTCTAGAGCCGATAGCCGGCGCGCGCGACGTTACGATTCTCTGCGACGACTTCGACGGCATAGTTGTCCTCCCCGACTACAACAGGTTCAGACGGGTATTCGAGGCCGACGACCACGCGTCGGCAGTTCCGGAATGGCGAGAGCTGCTCTGGACCTACATCAACGATCCGGACATCCCGATCGTAGCTTTCGAGCGCGTAGCCGAGGAATTCCCCGTTCGCGTCGAAAGCGTTCTACGCGAATTGCTGGACGACAAGGAGTTTTCGCTCGAGCACCTTTACGCGGTGCTGCTTCATTACAAGCAGCCAGTCGACGGACTGGACAACCTCGAGGACGACCGGCAGCTCTGGGATCTCTTCAACGGAAACGTGCCGTCAAGCCAGAAACCCGCGAAGGCGAAAGCCAAAGCCGGAAAGAAGCCGGCAGCCGCTGGCAGAACCGCTCCGGCGAGAAAGAAAAAATCGGCCGCCGATAGACGCTCCAAGAAAACGCGAGCGCTGGCAGCCAAAGATCGAAAGACGGTAGCCACGAAACGCGCTAAAGCCCGGCCGGCTTCCATGCGGAAGCCGAAGCCGTCGGCGAAGCCCGCCGCCGGTCGCAAGCCCACCGCACGCCGCCTTGCGGCTAAGGGCGCGCAGACAAGAAAGCGATGACGATTCGAGAAGCTTCGGCGCGCTTCCTCGAACAGTGCCAACCGAAGAACTCTCAAAGCAAAAAAGCGCTCGCCCAGACGATTCGATACCTGACAGGCTACTTGCCCGACGCAGCGCTTGCGGAGCTGACCTCGGCCCGCTTGCGAGATTTCATCGCACGATGGTACGTCGAGGAAACCAATCATCAACCCGCGCCTCCGGCGTTGTTGGACTCACTTGGTGTCTTCTTGCGTTGGGTCGATACTCATACCCCGGCGCAAGTTGAAGACGGATGCCGCCGGGTCATAGAGGAACTGGAAGAGACCTTGCCCCGCGCGTTGGAGATCGCTCGCGTGCTCTCGTCGCAGCTTAAAGCGCGCGGCGCGTTTGGCTTTCCCGAGTTTCTCACTTCGTTTGAAGAAGGCGGACGCAGCCAATACGACGTTGACATTGGCGGCGAGGTCAGCGCGCTCGAAGGCTTCTTTCGCGTCTCTCGAATAGAAGAAACGATGGTTGAAGCAGAAGACCTGATCTCAGGCGAACGGGTCTGGCCGGTTATCTTCCCGAAGGAGTCGGTCGCTGTGATCGAAAACGGTTACATCCTTAATCTGGAACTGATACGCGGCGCTGATAGCTGGCATATCGCGTCGTGCGGGTTCGCGTATCCGCCGGGCACTGAGTTCTGAGAGCGTGATGGTTGCTGTGCCCACAACGCCAGGATGACTCAAACCAAAAACAGGTCTTTTTGTG
The DNA here is from genome assembly GCA_049273855.1 of Blastocatellia bacterium. Classification (GTDB taxonomy): domain Bacteria; phylum Acidobacteriota; class Blastocatellia; order UBA7656; family UBA7656; genus Onstottus_B. The sequence goes on along the minus strand of JBASRN010000166.1, from coordinate 33,512 downwards.
GCGGAACGATTACTGCTCGCTTGCAGCTTGCGCCTCGATGCGCGCGAGCGAGGCCTTAATCCGGGCCGTTGTTTTTTCGCCCAGGCCCGGAACCGAGCTCGCTCCGCCGCCTTCCACGAATACCTTCAACTCAGCCAGGCTCTTAACGCCGAATTCGCGATAGAGCAACTGCGCGGTCTTCAACCCGATTCCGGAAACGCGGCGAAGGTCGAGCACCGTCGCCGGCACGTCGCGAGTGAGTTCTTCAAAGTAAGAAGACTTGCCAGTCTCGACGATCTCGATCATCTGAGTGCTGATTCCCTTACCTATACCCTGGATCTTCTGCAACTCGGTTGCGCCGCCTCGCTCAGCAAGTTGGGCGATCTGATCCTGCATCGTGGCAATAGTCTCGGCCGCCATTCGGTAAGACCGAATCTTGAAGGCGTTCTCGTCTTTGAATTCGAGGATGCCGGCTATATCGCTGAGCACGCGAGCGACAGCTCGATTGTCAGGTTTGGATGAAGAGTCAGACATCGCGATTAAGCTATCGCCGCTGGTGTCGAACGTCAACGCAGCAACGACTTGTACGGGCGTCCCTACGAGAGAGCCCTTCTTCGCGCGACTAGTTCCCCGCTCTGTCAAGAGGGGCGCCCGCGGAGGACGTCGGTACGAGATAAACTAATTGACAAACTTTCTTGTCAATTCTATACTAACCCGCGTTATGACAACCCCGGCGGCGCCACATCGAGTGTCAGTGCTATCGGAAAGCCATCGGCTCGCCGCTGTCTTGTCGCCTATTCGCAGGCAATTGCTCCAAAGCCTCGACACGCCCGACTCCGCAAGCGGAATCGCCCGAAGGCTCGGGATACCCCGTCAAAAAGTGAACTACCACCTGCGTGAGCTTGAGCGCGCCGGCTTCGTCGAAATCGACGAGCAACGGCAGCGACGCGGGTGTGTCGAGCGACTTGTGCGATTAACCGCGCGTGCATTTGTCGTCAGCCCTGAGTTTCTCGAAGGCCTCGCCGGCGATCCCGACCGGATCCAGGACACCTTCTCAAGCTCGTACCTCGTGTCGGCGGCTTCGCGGATCGTAAGGGACGTGGCTCTTCTGCGCGAACGCGCGGGCAAGGTCGATCAGAAGCTGGCTACGATGACCCTGGAGACTGAAGTCAGCTTCGAGTCGCCCGCCGCATTCAAGGCGTTCTCCGAAGAACTCGCCGCCCAACTTGCTCGACTCACCACCAGGTACAACAACCCGCGCGCGAACTCGAGCCGCACCTTCCGAATTGTTCTCGCCTCGCATCCGAAGATCGCCAAGACTTCAGAACAGGCGGACCATGAAGCGACGGATCATCAGGCCAAAAAAAGGAAATCACAAACAACTCGCAGACGGCGAAAGGAGAAGCATTGAGCAAGCCGGCACCAAACACGCGCAGACATCAACACGAGATCGAAATCAACGCTCCCCCAGACGTAGTCTGGAAAGCCATAACCGAAGCGGACGAGATCACTCGTTGGTTCGCCGAGGAGGCGCGAGTTTCGCCGGGCGAAGGCGGGAGCTGCTGGGTGTCGTGGGGCGAAGGCCAGGAGGGCACGAGCCGCATCGAAGTCTGGGAACCCGGCAAGAGATTTCGCCTCATCAACCTTCCCGCTGAAGGCGACCCGGGACCAGCCGACGGAACCACCTCAGTTCAACAGGCGCCAATAGTCGTAGACTATACGCTCGAGAGTCGCGGCGACCGGACAGTGCTTCGTTTGGTGCATTCGAACATTCCGAATTCTCCGGAGTGGGACGGGTTCTACGACGGAACAAACTACGGCTGGGATATGTTCTTCCGCGGATTGCGGCATTACATCGAAAAGCACTGGGGCAAACAGCGAAGTAACATCATGGTGATGCAGCCCATCCAGGTAACGCGCCAAGAGGGATGGGAAAAGCTAACCGGCGCGGAGGGGTTGGCGGCGAGCGGCTCTCTGGCGAATCTCAACGAGGGCCAGCGCTACTCGGTTACCACCGCGTGGGGCGAGCACCTCGAAGGCGAAGTCTTAATAAGCAAGCCGGGCCGAATCATTGTGATGACGATCGAGCCGCTCGACAACGCACTTCTCTCCGCTAGCGTAGAGGAGATGAATGGGCAGACCTTCTTCTATCTGACTCTGTCTGGTTTTGGCTGGGAGAAGGAGAAGGTCGAGGCGTCGCGCAACCAGTGGACAACGTCCCTGAAGGGGCTCTATTCAATGGACTGATCCGCGAGCCGGCCGGAATCAGCTCTTGATTAACCATTAACTTGATCGATGGGAGGTAAACCGATGACAAGCAGGACATTGAAGCTGGTTGTAGCGTGCGTGGTTGCGATGTCGAGTGCTGCGAGCGCTCAGCAGCAACCAACCGACGAAGAAAAAGCAAAGATGGCGGCTGCCTACTACGAACTTGCAAAGCCCGGCCCTGAGCATCAACAGATCGCGGCGCTCGCGGGCAAGTGGGATCTGGACGTCAAGTACTGGATGGCTCCAGGCCAGCAGCCGATGACCTTCAAGGGGAAAAGCGAGAACAAGATGATCCTTGGCGGCCGGTTTCTAATGAGCGAAACCAAAAGCGGCGAAGGTCAGATGACAGTCGAGAGCACAACCATCATCGGCTTTGATCGACGGTCTAAGAAGTACACGACGGTTGGACTCGACACGATGGGCACCTACTGGGTTACTGCGTCGGGGCCGTACGACGAGTCAAAAAAGGCGATTGTCATGTACGGAGAAGATGTGGATCCCGCGCTTGGTACTCAAAAGTACTACTTCGTCACGCGGATTATGAGCCCCGACAAGTACACCACCGAGATAATCTTCAAGGACTCGGCTCACACCAAGGGTGCTGCTGAGTTCAAAGCCGTGGAGATAACCCACACGCGAGCGAAGTAATCGACGACGGGACCTGGAACAGCTTGTCTTCTCGTTTGTGGCGGCGCTGAGTCTCGCGCGAGTCCTGAGCTCGGGATCAGCAATACTCGTGACCCAGCCCGCTTGCGGACGAAGCGTGCGGCGTTCAACCTCGTTTGGAGGCGCACCGGATTTAGGGTCCCGCAGAAAGGGACGAGGAGGCCCTCGTCCCTTTACTTCGCAATACTCATCGATCTGCCGACTACTTTTTTTCGGTCTTCGAGGCAGAAAGCATAGCCTCGATGCGAGCCAGGCGTTCAGCAAGCTCTGCGTTCTGTCGCTCGAGCATCACCAGCGCTGCGTCCTTCTCCATGATCCTATCGTTTAGCGTGGAGATGTATATGTGGGCTTTTTCGATTTCTTCCAGCATCCCCCGCATGCGGGCGCCGATCTCGACGACCTCTTGCCCCTTCTCGTCAACCGTCCGGGCGCCCAATGCCGGTAGATGTTTGTTGTTCCACATGAACGCGGAATGATCTTCGATCGATTCGAGAGTGTAGGTCGGCTCGAAGACATAGTCTGCGTGAAGCAGGACACCGCGCTGGAAGATCGTGCCGTTCACATCCAGCTTTCCTGCGGGAGCTGTCGTACCGATGCCGGCGTTACCGCCCGTTAACGTCATTGTCAAAGTGGCGCTGCCACCAAGATGCAGGGCGTTCTCAGCCCTGACAGCCAAAGATTGCACGCCTGCGCCGGCAAAAAGACTATTATTGTCTCCAAATCCAACAAAAGCCTTGGCCACTCCGTTGTTATCAAATCGAATCCATCCAGCGTTGCCGGTATCCTCAACTCTCAAGACCTCTCCGGCGATTCCGGTTCTCGCGTGCAACAACACCGCCGGAGTTGCAGTTCCGATTCCCACATTGCCGCTGGCGGCGATGTCAATGCTGCTGGTCGGCGCGCCGGGTCTGATTCTGAAAGGAAGCCGGCTGCCACCGGTCACATCGCGCACAAAGAAATTAGCTTCGTTGCCCGCAACATCCCAGGTCTGTGCAGTGAAGCCGCTCGCAGCGGTTTGCTCGAGCCGGTGCGCGGGAGTGTCGCCGGTAGTGATGTGCAGATCTAACACCGGGGTCGCAGTGCGCAGTCCTACTCGGCCGGTGCTACTCACTCTAAGCGAGTTGGCAGGGGCGCCCGCATCGACTTCAAATACAAGCGTCCCAGTCTCCGAATTGCCGGTCGCGCCTTGATCTACAAACGCCAAAAAACTGGCGCCACCACCTGCCGAGCTGTTCGCCCTTATTTGCCAGTTATTGAGCGGGAAGCCGGCTCCACTTGTGTCGTCGAACTGGATCCGCGTGTTGTTCTCTTTCATCCTGATCGTGTCAAAGCCGAAGACTTCACCGTTGACGCAGTCTAATCCAACACAGGCGCTGCCCTGGACGATGATATCGTCCGCTGTCACCGCGTCGTTTGTCGTCACGGTGCCATCGCCCTTCTTCTTGGCTTTGGCGCGTAATGAAGTCTGCGGTTCTGACCCTTCGTCGAACGATCCGGTAAGTGCCACACCCTTCTCAATCATGAACGACCCCGATTGAACCACGACCCGAGCCGGTAATTGGCCGGTTCTTTGCAACTCCTGAATGACTTCCGCGCTGTTGCCATTCTCCCGTGAAGCAGCAAGCGCTTTCCTGACTTCGGGGTTCACGTTCGGGATCACGCGCAATTCATATGAATAGTCACCGTCCGGCAGGCCGTTGCCATCCCTTCCTGTGAGCTCAAACGAGGGGACGACGCCCGATTCAAATTCCTTCCGAAACACCTCGCCGGCTGGCGTTGAGACGGTTAGAATAAGGCGCCCGTATTCGACCTGAGGCTGCCATCTCACTTGGGTCCGATCAGCGGTAACCGCAGCCACGGACTCATCTTTGGTTGCGGATTGCGCCAAAGCGGCAGCGCTGAGACATACTGCGAACGCTGCCAGATATGCGAAAACTCGAACGTTTGTGATTTTCATTGTGGGTCCCTCCTTAGCGTTTCCGGGTTAACCGATGCCAAATTATCGAGAGCACTCGTCGGAATGCGCGAAGCGCCCTCGCAGTTCTTCTGCACACAGGACAAGGTTCTTTGAAAAGCGGCCAGATCATTTCAAAGCCGCCATCTGTTGTCAAGGTAATCCACACCGCTCCTGCGTATGGCACATGGGCTACTTTTTGGTGGGCCCAATCTCTGCCTGACCCTTCGAGAGCGTGGTCCCGGCGCAAGAATCCGAGTACCTCGCATAGCGGTCCGTTTCGGTGACGACGCGCCACAGAGATCCAGGAATTTGGTGTTTGCGCGCTACTCCGAATTGCGAGGTTTGCACTGAAGCGGTAGTGTTCCTGGTTCGAATAGCTTCTCTGCCTAACCTTTGCGCCCTCTCCGGCTCCGCGGTAAACCAACGCCGGAAACACCGACCGCCGCGGCGCCGAGCAGGCAGAGACGCCGCAGAGAATGAGGACACCACCTGCCGGTGAAGCCGAGACCACAGTCCTATTCCGACAAGAAGCTCGAGGTGCTCCAGCGCCTTACCTTTGACTATTTCCTGAAAGAATCGAATCCGGAAAACGGCCTGGTGCCGGACAGCACTCGCGAGAGCGCGCCGTGCAGCATCGCTCCAACCGGGTTCGCACTCGCCGCTTATCCCATTGGCGTCGAGCGCGGCTTCATCACGCGCCCGGCCGCGATTCGCCGAACCCTAACGATGCTTCGTTTCTTCTGTGATAGTCCGCAAGGTCCGGAACCCGATGCCACAGGCTACAAGGGCTTCTACTATCACTTCCTCGACATGAAGACCGGCCGCCGAACGTGGAACTGCGAATTATCGACAATCGATTCGACCTTCTTGATCGCCGGAGCCCTCGCTGCCGCGGAGTACTTCGATCGTAACTCTAAGGCTGAGCGCGAGATTCGCAGGCTTTCTGAAGCCATCTATCGCCGCGTCGATTGGCAATGGGCTCAAAACCGCGGAGTCGCGGTCACGCACGGGTGGACTCCCGAACACGGGTTCATCAAGTATCGATGGCAGGGCTACAACGAAGCCCTGATCCTCTACGTCCTCGGTCTAGCCTCGCCAACCCACCCATTACCCGCAAGCAGCTACAAGGCCTGGACCCGGACTTATAAGTGGAGACGTCTTTACGGTCACGAATCTCTCTACGCCGGTCCGCTCTTCATCCATCAGCTCTCGCACATGTGGATCGACTTTCGCGGCATCCGGGACGAGTACATGCGCAACAAAGCGATCGACTATTTCGAGAACAGCCGGCGTGCTACCTACATTCAACAGCAATACGCGATTCGGAATCCGAGAGGCTTTGCAGGCTACGGTGAATACCTTTGGGGGATCACGGCGAGCGATGGTCCGGGACCAGTAAGCAAGAAGATCGGAGGCAAGCTGCGTCGCTTCTACGACTACAAAGCGCGCGGAATCCCAAACGGCCCGGATGACGGCACGATAGCTCCGTGGGCGGCAACCGCTTCCCTTCCATTCGCGCCCGAGATCGTATTGCCGTCGCTCAGCTATTTCGACGACGCCTATCCTGAGATGACGAGCAAGTACGGCTTCAAGTGCAGTTTCAATCCGACGTTTTCTACGGCATCCGGCAAGGAATGGATTTCGAAGGGCTACTATGGTCTCGATCAGGGTCCGATAGTGTTGATGATTGAGAACTATCGCTCAGAGTTTCTTTGGCGGCTGATGCGCGGCTGCCCCTACATTGTCGAGGGACTCCGCCGGGCAGGTTTTTCGGGCGGATGGCTGGACGGGCTTGAGTAGTTCAGGGTTGTGTGCTGATTTCGAATGTCTGAATTGCGTAACCTCCGCGCCTCCGCGTCTGCGGTTAGTTAGCTTCGAAATGCTGCTAACCCCAAAGGCTCGAAGACGCAGAGACAACGCGGAGAATTGACGGTAGGAGCCGGATCGCGGGCCTCATCTTCAAGCAAAGCGTATTATGATTAGGTCGTCGCCTCATTCAACTTTCGGGAACATACATATGCGACAGAAATCTATTCAAGCTGCCGGCACTGTCTTAACCCTGTCGTACGCCGCTTTCGTTGTCTGGATTTACGCGACGGAACCGCGGACGTTCAAGGAGGTTGCAACCAGCGCGGAAATCGCCGCGGGCACGTACCAGATCGACCAGGAGAAGTTCGATAATGCTCTCGCGCTTTTCCGACGGGACCAGTTTCGAGCCGCACGCGACGAATGGCTGCGAGCCGATCCCGCTAAGGGCGACGCGCGGACGCAGTTCTATGTCGCATACGCCTTTTACCGCGACGGCTGGGGCCGTGTTTACTACGACCAGAATTTGATCAAGCAGGGTCTGGAAGCTGTCAACCACGCGATCGGTCTTTCGGCTAACGGTTCGCTCACTGTAGATGATTCGAACTTGCAGATGCGCAGTGCCGCCGAGCTCAGAGCCGAACTGGAACAGGCTATGGAGCAAAGTTGGGCCGATGTCAATCCGCTCAAGGTTTTGCGCACGCGGAAGTAAGCCCGCGCTGTCGAGCCGGGAGGAGTGGTGAAGGGGAGAAGGGACGAACGGCGAAGAGGGGAAAAGGAGGAAAAGGGGAAGAGGGAGCCGGGGAGACAGAGCGGCAAATGACTTCTCCCAACCCGCCGTCAAGGGTGAAAACCAGGGATGACCTAAAGAGTATGTCGGAAAGCAATCGCTCAAAGAATCGTGCGCTGGTGAGTTTCGTTGTGCTGCCGATGTTGTTTTTGACGGTGGCTCTGCTGGGAGGTTTGCGCGTGAGCGCGGAGGGCCAAGCGTTCGTCTTCATCCCGCCGCCGCTTGTCACGCTGGTGCTCGCCGTACTCTTAGCCTTGCTGTTCGTGCGTGGCCGCCTCATTGAGTTTCCGGGATGGGTGGCGAGCACTAATTCTCCGCTCACGAACTTCTCTCACATCTGGATGCTCGTGACCCTCTTTTTCGCATCGGCACAGGCGTTCAACTCCGTCCTGCCTGAACGCGGACTGCTGCACTGGCTGTTCTCTTTCTTTTTTCTATGGACGCTTTGGAACAATCTGTTCTCATCGTTCGATGCCCGGAGATTATTGCACAGCCTTGTGGTTTTGTTCGGAACAGCGTTCGCCCTCAAACACCTGCTGTTGGCGAGTCTTTATAGTCCGGAAGGGGGATGGCTGAAGCGAGTAGCGGGCGTGGTATTGCAAGGTGTCTCGCTGGGTACGCTCGACACACCCGCTTTCGCGCCCGCGTCAGGGTATATCTCTTTCTTCACGCTTGCGCTGTTTGTCGCCGGGTTGCTTCTGATTCCATTCGCGCAACAAGGGAAGGTCGACGAACTCCCGGATTCAGTTATAGTCGAGAATCATTTGAAGCTACCGCCCTACGATCACGTCAACGCCCGCGAAGCAATCCTGGAGGATCGAGCTGCACCTGTTAGAGAATCAGAGGGTCGAGAGTAGGCAATAACACTCAGCCCGCCGAAAGAGGGATGAGGCGATGGTCCCGAGAGTTGCGTCGTTCCTTTTAAGACGGTATCCAGTCGATTATCACTTCTTCGGCGCTTTAGCGATGCAAGCCTTCTCAGATTCGCGCGCCTGCGCCTTGCTGTCTTTTCTGGCCTTGATGGCAGCCGCCAGGGCGTCTTTATGCTCCTTACCCTTCTTGGTTTTTGCGTCTTTCACAGCGGCGTTGTAGCTGTCGTTGGCAGTCATTATCGATTGCAGGTACAAGTCATGGCAGGCCTTTACCGCGGCTTTGTGCGTCTGAGGTCTAGCCATCGCCGCTGGTACTACTGCACTGAGAGCCAGCGCCAAAGATAATGCTGTCGTTGCTATTAATCGCTTCATTGTCGTCCTCCTGACGTGTAAGTGTCGGCTGTTCTGGAGAGCGTCCAGAAATATTGTGAACGCAAATGAGCCAAAATACCAGCGGTCAATTGGAGCACAAATGGCTATCCGTCACTTGCGCATGGCGTTTTCGAACGACAGCAGCCGATGGTGCTTGCCACTACCGCGCATGAGTAGTACTTTGCATCAAGAGAAGTAGGAGACGCGGCCCTGACGATCCTCCGGAAGATGAGAACGAACCTGGAGAGGAAAAACATGACCGCGAAAGAGTTTCGGAAAATGGCTCTCAGCCTACCGGAAGCGTCGGAAGGCGCGCATATGGGTCACCCCGACTTCCGCGTGGGCGGGAAGATCTTCGCTACACTCAGCCCGGCGGGACAAGGCTGGGCGATGGTCAAGCTCACGCCCGAGCAACAGGAGTTCTTCGTTCAAGCCGAACCCGAAGTCTTCACCCCTTTCAATGGTGCGTGGGGACGGGGCGGAGCGACGAAGGTGCAGCTTCGCGCGGCGAAGAAGAAATCTCTGCGAGCCGCGCTTGTTTTCGCCTGGCGAGACAGAGCACCGGGACGCCTCGTGCAAGAATTCGACGCTGAGTAACCAGAGGTATAGTTGCCGGCGCGGGGAGCGGCGAGGCACTTGGCCAGGCGTGACGGATGGGGGAGGACTGGTTAATGACGATTCTCTTTGCCTTTCTTATAGGGTTCTTTGCCGGGCTGCGCTCGCTTGCGGCTCCCGCAGCTACTGCATGGGCCGTGTATCTTGGTTGGATGAAGCTTGAGCGCCCCCTCTCTCTCATTGGCTCGCTTCCCTCTGTCGTGGTTCTCACCATCCTCGCAGTTGGGGAGCTCGTGGTTGACAAGCTGCCGCAGGCGCCGAACCGGACGTCGCCTCCCGGCTTGATCGCGCGTATCGTAACCGGTGGCATAACGGGCGCGTGCGTTTCCGCCGCCGGAGGACAGGGCGCGCTAGTCGGCGCAGTCCTGGGCGCCATCGGCGGAGTTGTGGGCTGCTTCGCAGGCTACCAGGCACGCACCCGGCTCGTGAAAGCGCTGGGTACGAAGGACACCTACGTCGCGCTTCTGGAGGATCTGGTGGCCGTAGCCGGCTCCCTGTGGGTCGTTTCCCAATTCTAAGTCTACTGTGTCATACAAAGGCGATGGATTGGTTCTCAGCAGCGTCTCCGCAGGTGTGTTTTCTCGGCGAACCAGCTCACCGCCGCTGATCTGTTCGAGTCTTCAGCGCAGCACTTCAGCCAAAACGTCGAACATCTTGCGCCAACCGTGTTCGGTCGCGCTGTGATACTCCGGCGGCAGGAGTTCGTGGGTAAGGGTCAGGACGCAGCCGTCACCGTCCAGCGCGATCTCGACGACGATGCGGTCAACGTGCGGCCCGAAGTGAGGGATGGCGAAGGAAAAGACCAGGCGGCGCGGCCGATCGATTTCCAGATACTCGCCGATGCCCTCGATCTCCTGGCGTTCGATCAAGTTGGTAAGAAGATACGAGCCGCCCACCCGCGCGTCGATCTCGACGCGGCGGTCCTCAGCGAAAGTTGGTGTGACGAACAACCACTTGCGGGCCGTATCGGGATCTAGCCAGGCGTCGAACACGCGCTCCGGCGAGGCGTCGAATCGGCGAGTGATTTGCAAGATGTTAGGCTTGTCTTCAGTCATTACCGGTTTCCTTCCCTCGGTCCTCTAAGCCAGATGGATCAGACTTGATAGAGCTGTATGAGGTTACCGCAAGTATCCTGAAACACGGCGATGGTCGCCGGTCCCGCTTTTGTTGGCTCCATACTAAACACCACACTTAGCTTCTTCAGTCGTTCGTATTCTTTCTGAATGTCCTCTACCGCGAATGCCGTAAGAGGTATCCCGTCCTTAAACATAGCTTCCTGGAATGTCCTGGCAGCCGGGTGGGAGTTTGGCTCAAGAAGTAACTCAATATCGTCTGGTCCTTCGGGCGAGACAACTGTCAGCCATTTGGCTTCCCCAAGGTATGCCGGTCTTCTTAACAAAGCCCAAGACCTCCGTGTAAAACTTAAGGGCCTTGTCCTGGTTGTCGACCATTACACTGTTTAGCTTAATCTTCATGATTGATGATGTCCTTTCTTGTTGTGTTTGGCTGTTCTGGTTGGTTGTTTTCGTTTTGGTCTGCCTGCGGCGAGGTTTTCCGCCTTGAGCACCGCATCGAGAGCGTCGAGTCGTTCGGACCAAAAGCGTTCGTAGAAGCGCAACCATTCGCTGGCTGCCGCCAGCGGCGAAGGTTCGATCTGGCAGACATGCGATCGGCCCTCGACGTTGCGGGTTACAAGTCCCGCGGCTTCCAGCACCCTTACGTGCTTGGACGCCGCGGGGAATGACATATTGAACGGTGCTGCGAGTTCGCCGATATTTCGCTGACCCGAAGCGAGGCTGCGGAGCATCGCACGCCGCGTCGGATCGGCCAGTGCGTGAAACACGCCATTGAGAGATGCGTTGTCTTGTAAAACCATGTGGTTTAATATAGCGCTGGGCCTGCCAACTGTCAACCACATGGTTTAATAAAATAGGAAGGGCCTGTCCTAAGGAGGGAGCTGAAAAGGCGAAGTATTTGGAATGGGCCCGTTAGGGAGACCAAGACACGGCTAGGACTTCACCTTCACGTCAAACAAGTCGGGGCGGTGATAGTGGCCGGTCACATCGAGGGACAGGCTCTCTTCGGCAATGCGCGACAGATCAAGATCGGCGGTGAGAATCGTCTCTTCGCCAAACACCGATCCCGCAAGCAATGAGCCGTCGGGCGCAATGATAGCGCTTCCACCATCGAGAACAAGCGCATCGGGGTCCTTGAGCGACTCTATTGGTTCAAGCTCGGGCGGAAGCTCGCTCGACTTCATCACCGCGCCGCACGCAATCACAAAGCAGCGGCCCTCGAACGCATAGTGCCGGCTTGCGACGAGATTCATCTCTTTGACTTGAGGCCACGCGGCGATGTGAATGTCTTCTCCGGAAACGTGAAGCACGTGACGCGCGAGCGGCATCCAGTGCTCCCAACAGATCAACCCGCCGACTCGGCCGGCTTCGGTGTCGACGGCTTTCAAGCTTGTGCCGTCGCCTTCGCCCCAGATCAGCCGCTCGGTGTAGGTGGGCATGATCTTGCGATGCCGGTTGAGCAGCGAGCCGTCTGAACCGAAGGTCAACATCGTATTGTAAAGAGTCCCGCGACCAGCGCCTTGTGTGACCCGTTCGTGCGCGCTGATGTTGAGCACCACCTGGTGCTCGCGCGCGGCGTCAGCCAAAGCTTCCGTTACCGGGCTTGGAATAACGACGCTGTTCTCCATCAAACGCGCGAAGACTTTCTTGGTCGGTTCGTGATCCCAGAGGGCCACGTCCCGGCAGCAGTCCAGCCACGCGGGATAACCGGGCAGCCAGGTCTCGGGGAAGACCACGAGCTTCGCGCCTAGCTCAGCCGCCTCGGCTATTAGCAACAGCGCTCTTTCCAAAGAGCGCTCAAGGTTCATATACACTGGGGCTGCTTGAACCGCCGCGACTTTTCTTCTCATAAGACTCATGTAGGGGAGGCCCTCCGTGGCCTCCCCTCGGTTATGATCGAACGCGCACCTTGTCTCAACTCGCGATGAGGGGCGGCCACGGAGGGCCGCTCGTACAAGCTAAGCTCTTTCCAGCGCGGCGTACTTTGCCACAAACTTCTTCTGGCCGTAGCCGGGAAAACTCACCGTGAGCTTCGCCTCGTCGCCCGCGCCCTCCACTCTAAGCACAACCCCGTTGCCGTACTTCGAGTGACGAACCCGCGTGCCCACACGAAACTCGGAATAGTTTGCCGAGCCCGAGCCCCTCGCGGGTTCTTGTCGCTTGCTGCGGATGTTCGCTCCGCCGTCTCGTCTCGCCGGCCCGCGCTCTCGTTGCTTGAAGAACTCGCGCACGCCATCGACCGAGTTGTAGGTCTTGCCCGTGTAGTTCGAGCTCTTCTTGATCGGCTGAGGAGTTTCACCACGCAGCGCAGCCGCCGCATGCCGGTTGCGCAACGTCTCAGGCTTTAGCGCGAAACCGAGCCAGGAAGGCCCGCGCGACATGTCCTGCAGCAGCTCCAGCGGTATCTCGTTCAAGAACCGCGACGGCTCTGCCGGCAGCTCCTCGCCCCACGTGCGTCGTTGCATCGCGTGTGTGATATACAGATGTTTCTGCGCGCGCGTGATTGCGACGTAGCAAAGCCGCCGCTCCTCCTCCAGATCATCGGCGCTCTCGAATGCGCGCGAGTGGGGAAACAACCCTTCTTCCAGGCCTGCAATAAACACCACGGGAAACTCCAGGCCCTTGGCCGAATGCATGGTCAGCAGCGTGACCTGGGCATCCGGTCGATACTGATCCGTGTCCGATACCAGCGCGGCGTAATCGATGAAGTCCCGCAAGGATTCGCCCTTCTCTTCCGCTTCGACTGCGGCGCTGACCAGCTCTTCGATGTTTAGCAAACGCCCCTCGGCCTCGACTGACTTCTCATCTTGCAGCGCGCGAACGTAGCCCGTGTCCATCGTCGCTGCCTTGATGACTTCCGAAGTGGTTTCGCCTGCTGCCACCAGCTCACCGAGCGAGATGATCACCTTTCTGAAGGTTTCGAGCGCCGCGATGGTGCGAGGTTGAAGCTCGCGCCGCTCGACGGCTATCGCCAGCGCTTCCCAGAGCGACAACTCGAGATCGCGCTGATGGCGGGCGAGCGCGTCCAGGGTGGTCTTGCCGATCCCCCGCAAAGGCGTATTGATGACCCGAGCCATCGCAACGTCGTCGTTCGGGTTCATCGCTAGTTTCAAATACGCAATCACGTCTTTGACTTCGGCGCGATCATAAAACGAAAAGCCGCCCACGATGTTGTATGAGACGTTTCGCCTTCGAAGCGCCTCTTCAAACAACCGCGACTGGGCATTGGTGCGATACAACACCGCGCAACGCGTCCCCGGCGTCTCGGCGATGTGCTCCTGAATCTTTTCCGCAACAAAAGACGCTTCGCCGTCGCCGTCATAAGATTGGTAGTAGCCGATCTTCTCGCCTGTTCCAAGCTCTGGTGTCGCGTAAAGATTCTTTGGCAATCGCCGTTGGTTCTTGGCGATCACGAAGTTGGCAGCTTCGAGTATTGTTTGCGTCGAGCGATAGTTTTGTTCGAGCTTGATCAGCAGGGTGCCTTCGAAATCGTGCTGAAATCCGAGGATGATGTTGAAGTCCGACCCGCGGAACCCGTACACGCTCTGATCGATGTCGCCCACGACGCAAAAGCTGCGCTGGCGCCAGAGCGCGTCGCGGCTTGCCTCACCGTGAATCTTCTCGGTAGAGCCTACCGCAATCAAACGAGTCAGCTCGTACTGAATGCCGTTGGTGTCCTGGAACTCGTCGACCATGACGTGCCGAAACCGCTCGTGATAGTAAGAGCGGACCTCGGAGACGTTGCGCAGCAGTGCGACTGTCTTGATCAACAGGTCGTCGAAGTCGAGCGCGTTTGACCCGCGCAGGCGGTCTTCGTAGAGCTTGAAGATGCTCGCGATCTTCTCAGTGCGATCAGTTAGTTGATCGCGGTTGGCGTATGCGGCGGGCGAGACTCCTCGGTTTTTTTCCCAACTGATCGCTGAGAGTGCCTGCCTCGGGGTCAGCGCTTTGTCATCGATTCCCAGGTCTTTCATGATCGCGCGCACGACCCGCGTCTGATCGTCGGTGTCGTAGATCGTAAAGTCTCGCGTGTAAGCTGCGTTCATCTTGTGGATGTGCCGGCGCAGAATCCGCACACCCAGTGAATGAAAAGTCGAGATGAGCGGCGAACCCGTGCGCAGTCCAGGCTCAAGCATGGCCACGACTCGCGACTTCATTTCGCCGGCGGCTTTATTGGTGAACGTGACGGCAAGAATCTGCTCGGGCCGGAAGCCGCCCGTTTCGATGAGGTGGGCTACGCGATACGTGATGACGCGAGTCTTGCCCGAACCCGCTCCAGCAAGAACCAGCAGTGGTCCCTCAGTGGCCCGGACGGCTTCGAGTTGTTTGGGATTGAGGGCTTCCATGTGGTTTCGCGCTGGCGGTTCGTGGTCTCAAGCAAGTTGCGGCAAGAATGCTTTCCGCCATCAAGGCACAGGACACGAAGCAGCACGAAGCGTTGGCGGTTCGGTACCGGGTGCCGCTTTGAGTCTTCGAGACTTCGTGGCAATAGTCGGCGCTAGCGCTTTTGCTTAGCCCGGGCAATCTACCTTATCAAGCTCTGGACCGCTTTGAACTGGGGCGACTGCGACGTACGCATCATCTCGAACAAGGCCATCTCCAGGTTCGAGGAGATCGCTCCGGCTTGCGTCAGTCGCGCGAGCGCTACTTGCTTGCTTTCGGGCACTCGCGAAGTAATGCAATCAACCAACAGGTGGACTTCGAATCCGCCCGCCAGCAGATCGAGCACCGTTTGCGTGACGCAGATATGCGCTTCGATGCCGCAGACCAGAACCTGCTTCACGTTTCGCGAGATGATCTGCGAGTGAAACTCCTCTACGCCGCAAGAGCTGAAGCAAAATTTCTCAATCGGCTTCGACTCGGCGGACAGATGCGGGATGATCTCGGCGGCCGTGTGCTTCAAACCGCTCGGGTATTGTTCGGTGACGATGACCGGCACTTCAAGCAGTCGCACGCCGCGAACCGCCAGCGAGATCCGAGAGGCGACTTCAGCAAAGTCAGGAATCGCGGTCCTGAACGACTCCTGCATATCGATAACCGCGAGTGCGGCCCGTTCGCGCGAAAGCTGGCTTATGCTCATTTCATCCCTTGAGTGTGTTAAGTCGGTGGTAAACCGGCTGGCTACGATCAAAACGTCTCAACACCAACGCCCGATCAATATAACAGGATGCTCATGACGGACACAACCGAGCGCCCCCAGACGTCAGTCCCACTGTGCGACTGCCCTCACCCTTTTACCGGAGAGTAAGGGCGATCGGACCAGGCAGCTGGTTCGAGGAGCTGAGTCAGTTCTGCCTAACTCGAGAGGAAGCCGGTGGGCTGGTGCGTGACTCGCGCCGGCTCGTGAAGAGTTTGTCGGGCTCTAACTTCTGGAATGCAAAGCGGGTTAATCGGGTGCGGCGCTGGCTATCAACTCGATCTTGCGCGCCAGATTCCGGCCGTGACGCTGAGTGTACTTGATCGTCGCTGACACGCCTGAAGTGATAGAGGTGGGCTCAACAATCCTGCCGGCCTCGACGATTTCTGTTCGTTCATCGAAGGCTAGAATCACTTTTCCGGTTCCATCGTCAAGGATAAAGGTTCGTGCGTCAGGGTCCACGGCCCCGATCTGTCCCTCGACTGTCTTCGTGACAGCCCTGATCGCGTGCGCCGACTCGTGTTGTCGAGCCGGCTTTGCGCCGTTTACGCGCAGCCGGTATATCGCGAGGCTCGACAGCACGAATGCCGCGAGAATCAGAAATACAATTCTTGTCGTTTTGTTCACCGCCGCTACTGACAATCGTGTCTCGCGGGTCATCAAGTCCTGGAGCGTCATGGGAGTCGCGCCTCGAAAGACAAGAAAGAAAGAGCGGGCCGGCCACAGGCGCGGCCGCCGGCCCGCGATGAGCGATCGGTCCGATGTTACTACTTGTGGTTCGCGTTACCCTTCTTGGCGGCCGGTTTCATCGCGCCTCCACTGGCGTTGGACGTTGCTCCGGCCGCGGGTTTCTTGTGGTGCTTCCTTCGCTTCGTGGTTTTCTTGACACCGGTGGTGCCAGTAGCCACCGCGGCTTCGCTCGTCTTCTTTGGCGCCGCGTTCCTATTGGCTGCGAAAGCCGACGTCGCAGCCATAGCCATCACCATAACAATTGAGATAAGGATCCTTTTCATCATTGTCCTCCATGAGATTCTCTTGCCCCTGGGAGGCCTCGCAGTTAAAGCCGCAGAGCCAACCGGGCAAGTCCGCGGGTGACAGGGCAACCGTTGTGCCTGCCCTGCTATTCGCCTGCCGAGAGGGTAGTTCGCTGTTTATAAGCGTTTTCGGGTTGGGGTGCCGCCGTCGGGAGTTGAAAGCGAGACTCGACAGTGTGGCCGTTTTGCGAGAGCAAACAAAATGGCCACAGAGTACACTCAGTGCTGCCTCGCCTGGATGTACGTTCCTTCCACTCCCTAGACGCGTCGGCCCAGTGAATGCCTACACCACAAGAAAGTCCGACTCGTTTTGCTAGCTGCGCGTCTCGGGAGAAACTACTCGGCGGTCTCTTTCAGATTGATAACGTAGCGCTCCGCCATTCGATAAAGCGTGCGGCGGTCTATCCCCAGCACCTCGGCGGCGCGGGTTCGGCTGCCTCCGACGCTTTGCAGAACGTGGATCAAGTAACGTCGCTCGAGCTCCTCAAGCGAAGGCAGGTCTTCAAAAATAGAGTTAAGCCTTGAGCCGGATTCCGAGACTCGATTGTGCCGGCGAATCTTCTCGGGAAGATCATCGGGCGCGATAACCGCCCCCCGCGCGTAAAGCGCCGCGTGTTCGATCGTGTTTTCGAGCTCGCGAACGTTGCCCGGCCAGTCGTACTGAGCGAGAAGCGCAAGCGCTTCCTCCGAGATCGTCGTAGCTCTCGCGCCCGCGTCGCGCGCGTGCCTGAGCGCGTGCGCCGCCAGCAGCGGCAAGTCTTCGCTTCGGTCGCGGAGCGGCGGAACTCGCAGCGCGATGACACTCAACCGGTAATACAGGTCTTCTCGGAACCGGTTCTCTTTGACCTCGCTCTCGAGGTCTCGGTTAGTCGCCGCAAGCACCCGTACGTCGACGCGGACCGACCGCGAACTGCCGACTCGCCGGATCTCGCTCTCCTGGAGCACGCGCAATAGCTTTACCTGCACTCCGGGACTGGTCTCGCCAATCTCATCCAAAAAAATCGTGCCGCCGTTCGCTTCCTCGAACAGGCCCCGCTTATCGCTGACTGCTCCGGTGAAGCTTCCCTTGACGTGTCCGAACAACTCAGACTCGAGGAGCGTCTCGGTAATCGCGCCGCAGTTGACCGCGACGAACGGCCCGCCGCCTCGCGGACTGTTGCGATGAAGCGCGCGAGCCACCAGTTCTTTGCCGACGCCCGATTCCCCGGTTATCAACACAGTCGAGCGCGAGGGTGCAACAAGCGCAATTTCCTTGTAGACCTCGATCATCTTCGGGCTGTGCCCAACAAGCCCCGATGCTTCGCTGTATTCCTTCAGCAGAACGGCAGCAGGCTCGCCCGCGTTGCGCCCCTTGAGCGCGCGCCGCGCAGTCGAGATCACCTCATTGACGTTGAACGGCTTGCTGACATAGTCGAACGCGCCCTCGCGCACGGCTTCGACTGCGGTCTCAAGCGTCCCGAATCCGCTGATCAGAATCACTTCAGAGTCGGGACAAATCGACTTGAATTCCTTGAGCAGCGCGACGCCGTTGGTGCGGCCGCCAAGGTTGATGTCGCTGACGATCAGATCGAAGCGGTTCTGCTGAACCGCGGCACGAGCCGCTTCCGCCGTCTGGCTCGAAGCGATGCTCCAGCCTTCCTCGGAGAAAATCTCGCTGAGCAGGTTGCAGGTCTCGAGATCGTCGTCTATGACCAGAATGCTCTTCATCTGTCCACCTCGGCCGAGCCGCGGGCCGCGGTTTCCTTCGCAGGACCAAGAGGCAGGCTTATGCGGAAGGTGGTTTCTCTCCCGGGTTCGCTCTCGACGGACACATCGCCGTCGTGCTCGGAGACTATCTGTTTGACGATGGTCAAGCCCAGTCCCGTTCCCCGGCCCTGCTTGGTCGAAAACATCGGATCGAAGATCAGATCGATCTGCTCTTCGGCTATTCCCTGTCCGTTGTCGGAAAGCTCCACGACAACCACGCCGTTGCTCCGGGCAGTGGATACGCTCAATCTGCCGCCTCCAGGCATCGCGTCGAGGCTGTTGTTGATCAGGTTGATAAAGACTTGTTGAAGCTGGTCGGAGTCCGCCTGGATCGATGGCAGCCCTTCGCGCATCTGAATCTGGAGCTCGACGTTGCGAGCTATCAGGGTCGGCTGAGCCGCATCGAGGATTTGGGCAAGCAGGTCGTTCAAGTCCACCGGCGCCAGATGCAGACGGGGCCTGCGGGTTGAGTCCAGCATCGAGCGTACGATCTCAGTGATTCGTTCAATCTGGCCGGCGATCAGATTCAGCCGCTTGATCATTCGTTCGTCGCCCGCCCGTGCGCGAAGGAGCTGTACATGACCCGAGATCAAGTTAAGTGGGGTGCCTACTTCGTGGGCGAATTGCGCGGCAAGCTGGCCGGCCGCTGCCATGCGTTCAAGCTGAGTAAGCTGGCGTTGCATCTCAAACAGCCGGAGGTTTGCTTCTTCGAGTTGTTGCTTGCGTTCGGCGATCTCTCCGGTCGCTTCGGATACGCGATCTTCAAGCCGGCGCTGGTCGAGGCCCAGCTGCTCGGTCATCTTTCTTATCCTGCCGAGCATTCGATTGAAACGCGACGTTAGCAATCCGATTTCGTCAGCCGCGGCAGGTTCGACTTCGGCGGCCAGATTTCCGCCCTCGGCTTGGGACATCGCAAGCAGCAAGCTATCGATGGGTTTGTAGACGATGTGCCGGAACAAGAAGTAGGTCATCAAGGTGATCGCAACGATGGCCAGAAGCATCAACGGCCACAGTAGCCGTCGAAGCGCTGCAGCCGAGCTCTGACCCTCGTCAAAACTGAGAAGCACCGTCACGATTCCGAAGGGAGTCGGACCCGCTGCGTCCAGCACATTGATTCCCGCCTGCGCGGTGATAAACCTCGTCTCACCCTGCTCGCGTACAGAGAAAACCCGCGGGCTATCAACCTGCTTCGTGATCTCTTGCTCGTCCTGCGCTGAAAGGGGCTCAGCTTCAGCGCCCATCCGGATAGCCTCGCGCCATCGATCAGCAGTGGCCTTGCTGAACACCCGCACTTCTCTGAGCTGCGGATTGCTTTTGGCGATTGTGTCTTCGATTTCCTCCTCGACTTCGGCCCAGTCGGGAATGGTTGTAGACTCGGATTCCACCTCAATCTTCGCGCCGCCTTTGCGTCGTTCGTTCCTGATCTTCTGCCGTTTGATATGGTGTTCGACTGTATCGGCAACGCGGGTGGCCAGCAGTTGGGCTTGCTGGCGCTCTTGCTGATCGCCGAGCTTGGTCACCGCCATGTCTGAGAAGTAAGCGATGACCGCAAAGACCGCAGCTAGCACGCCGGTGGTCAGGATAGTTGTCCGGGTGTGTAGCTTTAGCGGAGTGAATCTGCGCCAAAAACTTGGTTGCATAACGACGGCTTAATGCCGCGTTCAAACTTGGTGACTCATTCAACCGTGACCGACTTGGCCAGGTTGCGCGGTTGGTCCACGTCGCACCCGCGCCGGACGCCAATGTGATAAGCCAGCAACTGGAGCGGCACGATCGACAGTATCGGCGAGAGCAAGTCACTGGCGTGGGGTACTTGAATCACGTGGTCCACCACCTCGGCCGCTTCGGTGTCGCCTTCAGTCACCACGGCGATCACCACACCGTCTCGCGCTTTGACTTCGACCATGTTCGAAAGCGTCTTCTCGTAACGAAGCTTTGACGCGTCGCTGGTCTCGTCGCGAGTTGCTATCACGACCACCGGAAGCTGTTCATCGATGAGCGCGTTTGGGCCGTGCTTCATCTCGCCCGCCGGGTAGCCCTCGGCGTGACTGTAGGAAATCTCTTTGAGCTTCAAAGCGCCTTCCAGTGCGATCGGGAAATTGATCCCGCGGCCCAGATACAGAAAATCCTGCGCGCGGTGAAACTCGCGAGCCAGCTTCTCAATCTGATCGTCGCAGCCAAGCAAGGTCTCCAACTTAACCGGCAGCCCGTTCAACGCGCGCATATGCACGATCGACTCGGCCTCGGTCAGCTTCCCACGCTTCTGGCCCAGGAAAAGCGCCAGCAAATACAGGACGGTCATCTGACAAGTGAACGCCTTTGTCGAAGCAACGCCGATCTCCGGACCGGCGTGAGTCAGCACGGTCCCGTGCGACTCGCGGGTAAGCATCGAGCCTTGCACGTTGCAGATAGAGAGGACCTTCGCTCCCTTCTCTTTTGACTCGCGCACTGCCGCAAGCGTGTCAGCCGTTTCGCCCGACTGCGAGATCGCTATCATCAGCGTCTTGTCGTCGAGGATCGGATCGCGATAACGAAACTCCGAGGCGTAGTCAATCTCGACCGGTATCCGAGCCAGCTCTTCCAGCATGTACTTGCCAGCCATCGCGGCGTGAAGACTGGTGCCACAGGCGATTGCTTTGATCGAGGTGAACTGCCGGAACTCGGCGTCGCTGATGTCCATTTCTTCGAGATAGACCTGGCCCGTTGCCTGCGACATTCGACCCACGACTGTATCACGCACCGCTCGCGGCTGCTCGTAGATCTCCTTGAGCATGTAATGCTTGAAGCCGCCCTTCTCGGCAGCGATCGGGTCCCACGTGATACGCTGAACATCCGGCGAAACCGAGTTGCCTTCGAAGTCGGTGACGGTTACGCCGTCGCGGGTGAGCACGGCGATCTCGCCATCGCCGAGAAAGAAGACGTCGCGAGTGTGATACAGAAGCGGCGGCACGTCTGAAGCGACGAAGTACTCGTTCTGTCCGAGCCCTATCACGATCGGCGGACCCTGTCGCACCGCAACGATTTTCTCGGGCTCATCGGACGACATAATGGCCAGCGCGAAGATCCCGCGAAGATCACCAACCGTGCGACGCACTGCCGACTCAAGGTTCGCTTCGCCTTGCTGGAGATACTTCTCGATCAGATGAGCGATCACTTCAGTGTCGGTCTCGGTCACGAAGACGTGATCCTCGGACTGAAGCAGGTGTTTGAGCGGGATAAAGTTGTCGATGATCCCGTTGTGGACGACGACAACCCGGCCGGAGCAGTCGCGATGTGGATGAGCGTTTTCTTCGGTCGGCCGGCCGTGAGTGGCCCAGCGAGTGTGGCCTATTCCATAGGTGCCGTCCAGCGGCTTGAGCCTGATGGCTTCTTCAAGGTTGCGCAGCTTGCCTTCGGCGCGCCGAATCGTCAGTTGTCCCTGATCGTCCACGACCGCGATTCCCGCCGAATCGTAGCCTCGATATTCGAGCTTCTTGAGCCCATCGAGAATGACTCCGACGACTTGTTTATCTCCAACATATCCGACTATTCCGCACATCTCGTCTACCTTCCTCCTGCTTCTTGTTCAGCGTTCGAGCTTTAGCTTCCCATCCTAAAACTCTGGCCATTGCCTCCTACTCGCGCCGGGCGGTGGCTGCGGTCATTTCAGCTTCTTTTTCACTATCGCCGGGACACCCGTCACCAATGAGTCCGGAGGCACGTCTTTGGTGACAACCGAACCTGCCCCGGTAACCGAACCGCGCCCGACTCGCACCGGGGCCACAAGCATCGTGTCGCTGCCGATCTTAACGTCGTCTTCGATGATCGTCTCATGCTTGCTGACGCCGTCGTAGTTGCAGGTGACTGTACCCGCGCCGATGTTTACCCGTTCTCCCAGCGTTGCGTCGCCGAGATAAGTCAGGTGGGAAGCCTTGGTGCCACGCCCAATCTTCGACTTCTTCACCTCAACGAAATTCCCAATGCCCGCTTTCTCTCCAATCTCAGCCTTCATTCTCAGGCGAGCGAACGGACCGATCGTCGCGCCGTTGCCGATGATGCTGTCCTCGATCACCGTCGAGTTGCGGATCGTCACATCGTCTCCGATCTCGACGTCCTTCAGGCGCGTCCACGAACGAATCGTGCATCCAGTCCCGATACGGCTCCGGCCTTCGATGATCACCTGCGGATAAATCACCGAGTCCCGACCGATTTCTACGTCCGCGTGTATGTAAGTTGTGGCGGGATCGATGATCGTAACGCCCGACAACATCAGTTCGCGAAGCTTTCGTTCGCGAAGCGTTCGTTCGAGGTCCGCCAGCTCGATTCGTGTGTTGACGCCGGAGACTTCCTGCCGATCATGGTGGGTTACAATCCCGACACGTTTTCCGCGCTCGTTCATGATCCGCGGGACCTCGGTAAGGTAGTACTCGCCCTGCGCGTTGTCGGTTGTTAAGTCGTCAAGCGCTTCGAGCAACGCCGGAATATCAAAACAGTAGATGCTTACCGAGACTTCCCGCTCTTGAAGCTCTTCAGGGGAGGCGTCCTTCTGCTCGACGCAGCGAACGAAGCCGCCTTCCGAGTCTCGAATTATTCGACCGTAGCCCGTAGCATCCTCGAGACGAACCGTCAGCATGGTGACGGCGTTTTGTTCCGACACGTGAGTGTCCGCAAGCCGACCGAGCGTTTGGCCCTCGATCATCGGGACATCGCCGGCGATAACGACGAGCGGGCCGCTCCTGCCGTTCAGCTTGTCGCGCGCGGCCATAACAGCATGGCCAGTCCCGCGTTGCTCGGCTTGCAAGACGAACTCGAGGTCAGGCCGGGCGGTGCCACCGCGCTCAATCAAGCGCGCGGATTCAACGCGTACTGCCTGTTCGACCGCTTCCGCTTGATGGCCGACGACGGTAATGATCGCGTCGGGCGTTAGCGAGGTCGCGGCCTTCACTATGTGAGCGATTAGAGGGCGCCCGGCAAGTTCATGAAGAACTTTCGCACGCCTCGATTTCATGCGGGTCCCGAGCCCCGCTGCCAGAATCATAACGTCGGTCATAAGCACTCGCCGTGTCGGCCGGTCCTTCCGGTCAAGCTCGCCGCTTAGATGCGAAACTCCGGTAATAGCAATTCGGAAACTGACTTGATTCTACTATTACGGCGGAGCTACAAGCGAGATGTTTTTCCGTGTTCCTCGTGTAAGGAGCAACCGAAGGAGGCCGCATTGTCCTGTCGAAAGGCTTATGCGGAACTTATCAACGAAGAACCGCCTGCTGAGCGGAAGAGGCTCTGGCTGAACAGTATATCTCCAGCAGCGCGCGGGCGAGCTTTCGAGGATCGTGGCGAACAAACCCGCTCTCGTTCAGCAAGTCTCGCACAACTATCTTCGAAGTGCCGCTCGCTCCGGCAATTCCCGGTGCGCGGCGGCTTACGGATTCATCTAGCTCAACCTGAACGGAGCCGTCGGCAAGATACCGCGCGCGAAGCTCTTCGCTGATCGACGCGGAATTCACTAGCACCCAGTCAAGCGCGAGGCCGTGACTGTGTTCGCACAGCGCACGCAGATGGTCTTCCAGGGAGAAGCCCTGGGTCTCGCCCGGCTGGGTCATGATGTTGCACACATAAACCTTGACTGCCGAGGATTCCGCAATCGCTGCGACGATATCTTCGACGAGCAAATTCGGAATGATCGACGTGTAGAGCGAGCCGGGACCTATCGTGATGAGGTCGGCGTGGCTTATCGCTTCAAGCGTCTCTGGAAGCGGGCGGCAGCGCTCGCGTGACAACCGCAGCCTCTCGATTCGGGATCGAGACTCGGCTATTCTGGTTTCGCCCTCGAGCTTTCCGCCGCCCTCGAGTTCGGCAACCAAGGAGACGTCCTCAACCGTCGAGGGTAGAATCTTGCCTCGGATCTTCAAGACTTCGCCGCTCACCCTGATGGCTTCAAGAAAGTCACCCGTAACGTCGGCTAACGCGGCGAGAAAGAGGTTCCCAAAGCTGTGCCCCGATAGGTCACCTTCGGACTCGAAGCGATACTGAAAGAGCCGGGTAAGCAGATGCTCGTCTTCCGCAAGCGCAACCATGCAGTTACGAATGTCGCCGGGCGGCAACATCTGAAACTCATCGCGCAACCGGCCTGAGCTTCCGCCGTCGTCCGTCACAGTTACGACCGCGGTCAGGGTCTCAATCCAGACAGAGTCTTCGCCAGCCGCCCCCAACTTTTGCCCGACGTAAGCCTTCAGACCCGCAAGAACCGACGAGAGTCCAGTGCCTCCTCCCAGAGACACAATTCGCAAGCCTGACTCTCTCTCTGCAGTTGTCATCGGCGCACTCCGGCTGAGGCCTTGACTCATTCGTTGATCAAGTCAAAGCCGAAACCAGTAAGGGATTGGAATTCTTCGTTTGAACGTAGGTTAGCGAAGTCGAGGTCGCGACGCGCATGCGGGCGATGGACGGGGCGGATCGCAATGGCGCGGCGCAAGGCGTCAAGCGCCTTCGGCGAGTCGCTAAGACGCGCGTGGGCGGCGGCAAGGGAATAGAAGACGTGGTCGGCGCGCGGATCAACCCGCAGCGCCTTCTCGAACAATTCAATAGCTTCGCGAATGGCTCCCCGGTTGAACTCGAATACCCCCTGATCGTAAAGGGCATCTGCGTTTCGCGGCGCCGCAGGTGCACGGCCCAAACGCTGCTCGCAAATTGCAAGGTAAGTTCGCGCTCGGGCCACAACCTCTGCCTCGTCGCCGAACTTGGTCTGCAGCCCCTCAAAGGCGGACTTCGCCGAACCATAGTCGTGTCGGTTGAACAACCTCAGCGCCTGCTCGAAGGCGCGAACCGCCGCCAACGTTCCAGGCGCAGGTGGCTTCTTTGGGGGCGGCGGGGGTAACTTGACCGCCAGAGGCAGTCGCCGGCTTCCCGCGGACTTCCTGGCAGCAACCGGCTTTGATGTCGATCCGCGGCCGGATTTCGCGACCTTTGCCTTTACCTTCGTACTTCGAGCCTTCGGCTGGACGATCCTCCGTGCCTGAGCCGTTATCTTCTTAGGTGAAGGCTTCTTCGGAGATGACTTTTTGGCCGGTGCGGTCTTCTTCTTGACCGACACAGCTTTCTTTGACTTAGGCGCGGTCGTAATACGTCCAGGTCGTTGAGGCTTCTTTGAAGGAGACTTCTTTCCCTTGGTAGCCCGAAGTTTGCGAGACGCGGAGGAGCGGCTCTTGGCCTTGGTGATCAGGACGCTCATCGTCTCCTCGAAGGTTGAGAATGAACCAACAGCACGTTTAACTCCTGCACATACGTTAGTTTAACGCTCTTTATATCAACAATTTATCGGCAAGTCAAGAAAATAGCTTTCAAGGCCAGTGGCATTGGCGGCCTGAGAAACAAGGTCCGAATTGACCCACGCCTTGTGCGGACCTGCTTGGGTCCGGCACCTTAACCCCAGCAAGGCAGTCACTTAGCATTCGTGATTTCATCCGCCACCCGGTGGATGTGGGAAATCACTCTGGTTCAGCTCGATTCCGCTGCCCAGTAAGCTTATACTCTGCCGGAGGATTAGGGGCAGATGCCGAGGTGGTTCTCCCAACTTAATGGGGATTTCGGAACGCTTTTTAGCCGGATCAAGCATGGCCAGCAGCGAACACGACGCTAAATCATCGGCTGACAGGAGCCGGAGGATGACCGGCCCGCTGGAACGCGAGACTATTCTTGTGACCAGACCTCTCAGTCAAAGCGGCGAGATAACCCGCGTCCTCGAAGAAACCGGCGCCATCGTAGTGCACTGCCCAACCATTGAAATCGCCCCCCCAGGCAGTTGGGACGCGATCGACCAGGCTATTGCGAAGATCGATAGCTATGATTGGCTTGTATTCACAAGCGCCAACGGAGCTAGGTCGTTCTTTGATCGGTTTGGGGAGGTACGAGACTCGGTTTTCCAACAGCCGGCACATCAAGCCATTTGCGCCATTGGTCCGGCAACGGCAAGCGCCATCGAGCTAGCTGGAGCGCGCGTCGATCTTCTGGTCGGGGAGTCGAGCGCTGAGGGGGTCCTTCGCGAAATCGTCGAACGTGTTGGAGGGGAAGGCGCGATTCGCGGGTTGTGCTTTCTCCTGCCGGCCGCCCGTCATGCGCGCGACTTCCTTCCGATCGAGCTAGGAAGGCTCGGCGCTCAGGTTGAGGCAGTCGAGGCCTATCAAACCCTGAAACCCACCGTGGACATTGGATCCCTGTTCGTGCGACACAATATCGGCGTTATTACTTTCACGAGCCCATCAACCGTCTCGAACTTCGCGAAGCTGGTTGAAGCTGACTTGCTTGCGGTCCTGAGAAATGACACGCTGGTTGCTTGTATAGGCCCGATAACAACAGCAGCCGCGGTGAAACAGGGGTTCAAACGAATCGTGCAGGCAGCTGCGCCAAACCCACGGGCCCTGGTCGAAGCAATCGCGAGGTCAGTCGCCGATATGAAAAAGTAATCCGGTTCGCGTCGCAACAACCGGTTCAAGGTTCGTTCCTGAAGACAGCACCCGGTGTAAGCTCGACTAACAAGGCAGTCATGAGGATCAAGTTTGCTTTCCAGGCGGTGGTTCTGTTGGCTCTCGCGCCGTCCGCCGCATCCTACCAGGACCGGATTCAACAAACTGAAGATCAAAAGCCAATCAGGGTGAACGCCACGCTGGTCCAGGTGCCGGCACTTGTGACCGACAAGAATGGAAAATTCGTCACCGGGCTGTCTCGCGAAGACTTCACGCTGTCGGAAGACGGCAAGCGTCAGGAGATTTCCCTTTTCGCGCCGATCAACCAGGCATTCAACTGCGTACTGGTGCTCGACACCTCGAATAGCGCGGAGGACCGCCTCGGGGCGATCCGGAGCACCGCTGTGACCTTCACTCGCCAACTGAGCCCGGAAGACCGAATGATGATCCTGACGTTCGATAACGAAGTGCGTGAGTTGACGGAGTTGACCGCAAATAAGCCGGATCTGGAGGCGGCGATTCGAGGCGCCGAAACTGGTTTCGGCAAGTTGCTCTACGAAGCTGTTACTCGCGCGCTCGAACGACTAAAGGATGTCGAGGGCCGGCGCGCTGTCGTGCTCTTCAGCGACGGCATCGATATGCGCAGCATAGAGGCGACCGCCGAAAGCTCGGTTCGATTGGCAGAAGAAATCGGCGCCGTAATCTACTGCGTCAAGTTCGACACGCGATGGTGGATCGAGGCGGAAGCCCGTCGCCAGGAGATTGAACACCCGCGATCAAAGACACCGGGTCACATTGACGGGCGTATTCCGGTCCCGCCAGACATGGGGGGTCCGGAGGTCGATGTCACTGGCTTTCCGAAGCCCAACTCCCCGAGGATCGAAGTCGGTCAGGGGCCGAGCCCTCCGGTGGTAACCGACCCGGGTCGCGGCAGACAGTCACCGCGAATGCCGTCGTCTGATTCCTCGGATGAGGTCGGCCAGACGCTGGACAAGCTTTACGGTGAGGCCGACTCGTATCTGCAAACTCTCGCCTCGCGAACCGGGGGGAAAACACTGGCCGCCGAAACGCTTGAGGGCTCGCGATCAGCGTTCTCGGCAATAGCCGAGGAGTTGCGGAATCAGTATCTGGTCGGATACTACGCCACGCACGACAAGCGCGACGGCAAGTACCACAAGATCAAATTGGAGGCCGCCCGGAAAGGCGTTCAAGTTCGAGCGCGACTCGGTTACCGCTCGCCGGCCGGCAGGAAGGACTGAGTCTTTCGGCACTGGTAAGAGGAAGAATCGTTCGCCGATTCCTGGCGGCTTTCTGCCACTTCCCGGCATTATCGCTCCCGCTCAACCGCTCAACCCGAATCGCACACCCCTACACTAATTCGTGCACAAATCGGGAACCCGCTCGACGCGACTCAGGCGGGCGCCCGTAAAACCCGTTCGATTTCCCCTTTACCTGATGCGTTTGGCCGAGATTGGCTCGATCCCCTGGCATAAGCGCGGTTCGGCACGTTTCTTGCCCGAGCCGTGTCAGTTTGACAAAGTCGCACAGGTTTGAAAGGAACGGACTATGAAGCGAGCTCTCACCCTACTCCTCACGTTAGCTTTCTCACTGGCGCTGACGCCAAATCACTCTATCACCTTCGGCCAGACACCATCTCCGCCAGACCCGCTCCTCGAAGACGTTGATGACGACCCAGAGGTTTCGCGTGTCGCGCGATTGAGTTTTGTCGCCGGCGAGGTCTCGTTCTTACGCGCAGGGGTGAGCGAGTGGGCAGCGGCAATCGAAAACTTGCCGCTCCTTGCCGGAGACCAGATTTATACGGCGAGCGGCGCGCGCGCAGAGATTCAACTCGCGCGTGGGAGCTACATCAGGCTTGCGGAAAACACGGCGCTGACCATTGCCGACCTGTCCGATTCTCAATCTCAATTCGAGGTCACCTCGGGGACAGCCATAATCCGCGTCGAACGGTTTGCCTCGGCGTTCCAACGCTTTGAAGTCGACACGCCAAACTCTGCATTGGTTCTCAAGGAGGATGGCCTGTACCGGATCGACGTTCGAAGCGATGACGAATCTGAAGTCATTGTGCGAAATGGCGCCGCCGAGGTGTCTACTTCCGACTCGAGCTTTAGCGTGAAAGAAGGCCAGCGCCTCTCGCTCGATACGGGAGCGCAGGGCCGGATCGAGATTGCCGCAGACGACACCCGGGATGATTGGGACCGGTGGAGCTACGATAGAGACTCGACGATCCATCAAGCGAGCACTGCGGTTTCGCCCGACTACGTCAGCGCGTACGAGACAACTTACAACAACTTTTATGGCGTCAGCGACCTTTCGAACTACGGCACGTGGACCGATGTTTCGTCCTACGGGCAATGCTGGATTCCGCGCGTCGGCAGTGACTGGGCGCCGTATCGCACGGGTCAGTGGTTGTGGATCCCCCGGGCCGGCTGGACGTGGCTTTCGCGCGAGCCCTGGGGCTGGGCGCCATATCATTATGGGCGTTGGGTGTTCGCGCAGGGATTCGGCTGGATGTGGGTGCCGGGTTTCACTCGGTATCCCGACCCCAGCCGTTTTCGTAACTACTGCTGGAGACCGGCTCTGGTGACGTTCTTCAACTATCCTACATCGCGCGGCAACTATGTTGGCTGGTATCCGCTCGCGCCGGGGGAACGATGGCGCAGGCATGATCGGCAATTGCGGGGAGGCGACCATTCGCATCTGCAGTATCCCGCTGTTCGCAACGGCTCGGAGCGACCAGACGATGGCAGAGTTGGAATCAGACCGCCCGCGCGCGGCGTAACAGTTGTTCCGGTCGAAGGCTTCAACAGATCGGATCGTTCACGCACCCGTCCGTCGGCTCCCACTCCTGAACTGTCGGATTGGATCCGGCGAGGCGCGCGAGCGGGCTTGCCTGAGATC
Organism: Blastocatellia bacterium; assembly: GCA_049273855.1. Classification (GTDB taxonomy): domain Bacteria; phylum Acidobacteriota; class Blastocatellia; order UBA7656; family UBA7656; genus Onstottus_B. The sequence continues at coordinate 3,837 of JBASRN010000166.1, read as the reverse complement.
GCAAAAACTCCCGCGACGACCGCGCCGGCAATCGACCCCGCAGACCGCCGTAGTCCGCGCCGAGTCGCTGTGCCTCCCGGCGAGATAATCGGTCGTCCGGTTGTCACCCGGAATCGCACTACAACCCCCGCGAGCGAAGGCCAGCCTCGCGAGCGCCGCCTCATTTCGCCTCGCAGGCCCGAGTTTGTGATCGATGTGCCAACCGGTAAACAGCGATCTGCCGAGGAACGCCAAACAGATCGTAAAGTCAAACAGCCTGCGGCGGCTTCCGGTGAGCAGGCAAGTCCGGAGGTTCGCTCGTTGCCGAAGCCGCGCACTTCAGTGGCTCCGCCGGCGAGCGAAAACACACCCCGCAACCAGCGAGAGAAAGACTCAGGTAGACGCGAGTGGAAGCCCCCGTCATCTGAACCGACTCCGAGTCAGGATGCAAAGCCACGCCGTGGTCCGGAAGAGCCGGGCAGAAAAGAAGTGCAGCCGCGGCCCTACGTAGAAAACAAAGAACAGAATCGTCCTCAGGTACGCGAGCGAAAGGAACCACAGCGGCCCCCGGAATCAAAAGAAACCCGGCGTCCGCCAGAGCCGAGAGAAATGCAGCGTCCCCCGGTTGCAAAGGAAACGCCGCGTCCAGCTGAACCAAAAGCGACCCAGCCAAGAACTGAGCCAAGGCAAACTCAGGCTCAGCCAAAGGAAGAGCGTCGCGAAGAACGCAGCGAACGAAAGAAACCCTAACCTCGATTCCGGGGCGAGTGGCACTGAACCGGTCCCTCGCCGCCATTAGCCTGGTACTCAGACACGCATAGAGTACGCGTTATGTTGTCAGCGTCGCGTAAGCAAGTTGAAAAGTTGAACTCTGAACTGCGCGTGAGATCGTTTCTGGTGGCGCGGTCTGGGCGGATGAGAAGCGAACCCGACAAAGAAACACCCCATCTGCTTCATCCTCCTTCGCTCATTCCTCCGCCTGGTCGGCGCCACCAGGAACCCTGACAACACCTGACCCCGTCCTGCTTTGAAAACTGAAAGTGCCCGCCAGCAAATCAGGATTTGAAGGTGGCTTATGGTGAAGAAAGACAAAGTAAGCATCCCTGCCTTGTGTTTCACCCTCGCGTTCATCTCGCTCGTCTCCCTCGCGGCGCATTCACAGGAAAGCCGCGGCTTGCGAAGCAAGAACGGACCAGTGACGGAAACGAAGCGAAATCACGTCGAGGCGGAACTCACGAACAAGCCCATCCCAGCCAAATCTGAAGATGTTCGCCTCGCCGTTGACCTCGTAGTGCTGGACGCTCAGGTGCTTCAGCAGAAGACCGGCCGCGTAGTCGGTTTTCTCAAAGGCGAGGACTTCGTGCTTTCAGAGGACGGCGTGAGTCAGCAGATAACTCATTTCAGCCAGGACTCGCTTCCGCTTTCGGTTCTGTTCCTGATTGATCGAGGCGGATGTCTGGACCCGTACACCGAGAAGGTCCGCCGCGCAATCGTCGATTCAGCCAGGAAGCTCAAGCCGCAAGACGAACTTGCGTTGATGGCTTTTCATGACACTACCGAGTTGATAACGCGCTTCGGCAGCGGCGAGAATCGAATCATCGATGGCCTCGAGCACATGCCTCCGCACGATGAAGAGGCGAATCATTGTTTCAATCGCGCCTTCTACGACGCCGCTGAGTATATGAAGCGCGCGGGTAACCCCGATGGCCGGCGTGTGATAATCGTGATCACGAGCGTCACGACCTATTTCGATTGCTCCGGACCGTCAGGTGACGAGGTTAGGCGAGCCATTCTCGAAAGCGGAAGCGTCGTCTGCGGGCTCATTCCCAAGACCCCCGGTCAGCGAATTGAAAGCGGCGTTATGCATGCCATTACCGGCATAGGCGGCGTCTTCAAGGCTCGCAGCTCGAACCTGAATAAGCTGGCCGAAGAAACCGGCGGCGAGGTGCTGACCGACAAACCCGAGAACCTGGACCGCACATTCAACGATCTGCTCGATCACTTACGCACGCGATACGTCATTGGTTTTGTTTCGACCAACACGAAGCGCGACGGCACCTTCCGCAAGGTGAAATTGGACATTGTTCCGTCTCTGCGGAAGCCGGACAGCAAGCTCGTAGTCAAAACGCGGCGCGGCTACCTTGCAGCGAAGCGCTGAATCGCTAAGCGTCCTTCTAGGCCGCTCTCTGTCGCCGCCCTTTCGTTGATACTTGCTTGACGTTCATCTCACCGCATCGATACAGTCGCCCACAGTGAATCCCTCGATTGAGTTTGCGAAGAGAGTCTTCATCAACGAGGAAGCCGAGCTACGTTGTGGCTGGCGAATCTTCGTCTTCGTGGTCTGCTGTATTGTCTGTGTCGTTGTCATTGGCGGCGTCCTGGGCGGGATCGAGATGTTAATCCCTTCGCTCCGGCTAACGGGTGAGCCATCCGACCCGCAAGAGCATCTCTCGGTCCGTGAAGTGATCTATCTCATCAGCGCTCGCGCCGCGAACCTTATCGCGGTAGTTGTCGCAACTGTGGTGTGCGCTCGTCTGCTCGAACGTCGCAGCTTCGGGTCAGTCGGCTTCAAGATTCACCCGGGTTGGTCGCGTGATTTCCTGCTGGGCTCGGTGATCGGCGGTTCGGCAATCGCGCTGGCCGTCGGCATTGCGAGGCTGGGCGGTGCGGTCAGCATCGAATCGCAGGCTCACGCCGGCGCGCCAATCGCGCAGCGCTCGATTCTTCTTGCCGCCGCCGCTGCAGCGCTGCTCTTTTTGCTCGCAGCCGCGTTTGAAGAGCTTCTCTTTCGAGGCTTCGCGTTTCAAGCGCTGGTTCACAACGTCGGTCCGTTCGTGGCGCTGGCGCTAAGCTCGACACTATTCGGCGCTGCACACCTGGGCAACCCGAGCGCGACAACTTTTTCGACGATCAACACGATGCTGGCGGGCCTGTGGCTGGGACTTGCGTATCTGGCAACGCGGAGCTTGTGGCTGGCGACGGCGCTTCACTTCTCATGGAACTTCGTGATGGTTTTTGTTTTTGGTCTCCCGGTGAGCGGGTGGGTAGCGCTGGATCGACTCGCGCTGCTTTACGCGAAGAGCGGAAGCCCCGATTGGTTATCCGGAGGCAGCTACGGGCCGGAGGGCGGGTTGGCGGCAACGATTGCGCTAATCCTTGCGACTCTGTTGATTTGGAAAGCGGGTTTGTTTCGCAGTTCGGATGAGATGCGTGCGGCCATAGCTCACGGGAGATCGCCCGACTCGGAGACACTCAGCATCACCTCCGTCACTGAAGCTCTGCGACAGGTGAATCGAACGGGTGAATAAAGGTCCAAAGGGCCGCCTACCGGCAGACGCACGGGGCCGGCCCTCAAGTCATGTCTTACCCAAAACTAAGCGTTCTTCTCGGCGATACCACCGATGACGGGCAGCTTCCACATCTGGCCTTGATATGCCTTAACCATGGCTAGTATGTGAACCACCAGCAGGCCCAAGAAAACGACAAGCTGGATCAGAGATAACAACCCGCCTCCTGCCGCCCCCACCGCGTCCGATGGCGAGAAAGCCATGCCCACCCCAAGGAACATAAAGATTATCCAGATCACGATGCCTACGCCCGTCAACAACAAGCTCTGCATCGCGTGAAAGCGCAAGAACCGATTCTCTTTCGGCTCGCTTGCAAGCCAAATGATCGACGCGATCAGGTTGATGCAGCAGAGCGGCAAGTAAGACAACAACGCCGCGACGTTGTAGTCCAGGTTCAACACCTTCGTCTTGCCTGCAGGCGAATTTGGTGGCGGATAACCACCTTCCTGGTTGTATCCATACGGCGGCTGAGTGCTCATGTATTCCTCCTGGATCAACCCCGGCTAGCTCT
>JBASRN010000156.1:0-4221 GCA_049273855.1 Blastocatellia bacterium | reverse complement strand
GCCTTATGCGGTACGGTTCAGCGAATCGTGCTACGGTTTCTTCTCAGCCGGCGACTGGCTGCCGTGATCGTGCTGGCCCAGATACGGAACCGTCACGTCGGCCGAGCAGCGGAACTTGCCGCTTCGAGCTTCGAGCACAAACCCGTCGGTACCGTTGGTCGGCCTGAGATCAAAGCTCAAATAGGTAACCTCCGGACTGTCGGCGGACGTCTTGAACGGGATAGACAGCTCCTTTCCGCCGCCCCGAAGCACGAGCGCGAAGTCATCGTTTGCCCCGAAGCTGATGCCAAGGTCGTATGAGCCCTTAGCAACCGGAGTGCCGCCGATCACGACGTCGAACTCCGAATCCAGCTTTCCGATTTTCTTCCATAGGCCGGCGTTCAAACGCTGGCGGAGCTGCTCGTTCTTCTTCGTGTTCAGATAGGTGGGCTCGTTCCAGTGCAGCGACTTGTAGTTGAGTGTGAGCTTTCCCGCGCCCTCAACAGTCATTGTGTGCGAGAAGTCTCGTGCGACTGTCCGCGGGTCGTGGGCAAAGGCGATCTGAACCGCGCATAGAACGACGATCAAGGCTGAAAACACAATCTTCTTCATATTCCTTCTCCTTCAACTTAGTCTCTCGAAGTCTACCAGCGCGCAGTTACTCTCGAACGAACGTGCGCAGCTTCCATCGAATTAACCAGTCATTGCAAGTTCGAGATTATATCCAGCGGATAGAGTTGTGACAACGCGACTCAAGGATTCAGTGCGAAATGAAGAATGGAGTTGGGGAAAGAAATCAGCTTCGAGCTTGCGTCCATTTCATAGGACGGGAACACCCGCAGTAGTAGTGGAATAGGCAACTTGTCGATCCGCGCCGAACTGCGCCGAGCGAAGCTCAGCTACCGACGACACAAGCCTCGGTTGTCGGTTGAGGCTTCCAGTCTTTTGCAAACGCCATCAGTTCTTGCTCGATCTCGGCGTTGGTGCGGCGGTTAATCAGCATCCACTTCAACTGGACCAGCAAGTCGGTGATCAAGTGAGGGTTCTGAGTGGCGAGGATCAACCTGCCATCCGCTTCGACCTTGAGCGCCGGGACATCCACGGTTTGAAAGCGGGAAGGGAACTCAGTCTTTCTGGCCTCTCGGTCCCACGGCGGCGAGAGGATCTGCATGCGCCAGTACCTTGACTCTTCCCCACGGATTATTCCCGAGGCATGGTAAACGTCAGTGATCTTGCCCTTCAGCCACATGCAGTCGGCGCAGTAGGTGTGCTGAACTATGGTCAGCAGGTATTCCGGTTGTTTTGATTCGATCATCTTTTCTTTTCAATTCTGGCGGCGGGCTCTTGAGTGTCGTTGAAGGGGGGCACGAATGCTATGACCGGTTTATAGGCCAGACTCGAAGCCCAGTCAACAGTTTGTTCCTCCGCCTGTTTCTTTCCTCCGCCGAGCCAGTCTTGTGCGCCTGAAGATGCGGAGGTCAATCCCGGTTGACGCGAGTTCGCGGCCTAACCTACTATTCATTTCGTCGAGCCGTTGCAATATCAAGGTAAAGCTGACCGCTTGCCAATCTCCCTGATAGTTGTTCAGCCAAAGATGAGGACAGACATGGGAAGCCTGGGAATGCCGGAAATTCTGATGATTTTGGTCGTCGCTTTGATTGTGTTTGGCCCGCGCAAGCTGCCGGAGTTAGGCAAGAGCCTGGGTCAGAGCCTTGCTCAGTTCCGCAGAGCCAGTGAGGACTTCAAGCGCCAGTGGGAGGATGAAGTAGACCTCGAGCGCCGGCGAATCGAAGCCCCTCCAGCATCGGCAGTCGAGCAATCGAGCGTGGACGAGGTGGCGGCTTCGACGGGGGCTGAGGTCGATGCGACCGGGCTTGAAGAGCAAACCCCCGACCTCGAAACCAGCGAGGCGGCTCCGACCGTTCACCGGGATGAAACCGTCACCGCTGAACCAAAGCGAGATTGGTTGTGAAGGAACGCGCCCGGCGTAGTTGGATTTGACGCTTTGATCATTGCGAGCGCTCACAAGTTGTTTGCCAGCCCCGCTCCCCGCCTATGACGAGTCACCACCAAAACGATGACGAGGAAACGAACGAGCAGACTGAAGAAGGAACGATGTCATTCCTCGATCATCTGGATGAGCTTCGAAGCCGGCTGATCCGGATCGCGTTGTTCGTGGGCATTGCCTTCGTGTTGTGCTGGATCTTTTCAGACAAAATCTACAATTTCCTGCAAGTTCCGGTTCTGGCCGCGATGATCGAGGCTAAGAAGAAAGGTGATGTCCCGCTCAAGAATGTTGCCGTCGCCCAGGTCTCGGATTTCATCGGCAAGGAAGTCGCGTTTAGTTTTCCGGCGGAGTTGAGGATCGGTAACGCACTTGTGACGCCGGGCACGACGATCAAGGTGAAAGTCGAGACCGGACCGAACGGTCTGCCCAGGCTTGTAACAGCGAGCCCGTGGCTCATCAACACTGACACCGTCGTGGACGAAGGCTACGAGATTCCACGAGACCTTTATTCCGCGTCAAAAGTGATGCTGGGTCCGGACGGGAAGCTCGTGGTTGCTACTGTCCAGGGTGCTTTCAACCTTTACATAAAGGTGGCGTTCTACGCCGCAATCTTCTTCGCCGTCCCGTTCATCCTGGTTCAAGTTTGGGGCTTCGTCGCGCCCGGACTCTACCCGCACGAGAAGAAATATGCGTGGCCGATCATCGTGATGACTTCGTTGTTTTTCCTGGGGGGGTGCGCGTTCGCCTACTACATTGCGTTTCCGCGCGCGGCCAACTTTCTCCTCGGCGTGGCCGCTGGAGGCAATCTCAGGCCGTTGGTTACCGCCGACGAGTACTTCGATCTGATCATAATGATAATGCTTGGGCTCGGGGTGGTGTTCGAGATCCCGACGGTCACTTTGGTCGGGTCGCGGCTCGGCCTGATATCGCCCGCCTTTCTGCTGAAGATGTGGCGTTACGCCTTGATCGGAATATTCTTGGTTGCTGCGTTGCTGTCGCCGACTACCGATATACCGAACCTGCTGGTGTTCGCGGCGCCCATGTTGGTGCTGTACTTCTTAAGCGTGGGGATTGCCTGGGTGTTTCATCGAAAGCGCCAGACCGAAAGGGAGTTTCAAGAGCTGGAACGCAAGAAGTGATGCATTCCGACATTCTAAGATTGGCCATTCAAGGGGAGAGCGCCGCGTGTTTGAATCGATGCGGCGCCGGACTGATGCGCTGGCAGCCGTGCTTGACCGGCTCGAAGGGCGCCACGTAGACTTGAACTTCAGAATAGAGAACCTCTCCGGACTTGGCCCTTTTTGCGAGATCGTTGGGAAAAGGAGTAAGTAGTGATGAAGCACGTTGCCGCTCACTTGAAGAGGATCATAAGCGTCGCCCTGGCGGTGGCAGTGACCACCGGCATGGTGTCACTCGTTCTTGCTCAAGACAAATCGAAGGCAAAGGACCCGAACGAAAGAAAGAAGAAGGAAGAGCTGAAAAGCGTCTACAAAAAGTGGATGGACGAAGACGTCAGTTACATCATAACCGAGGAGGAGCGGAAGGCCTTCAAGGTGCTGAAGACTGACGAAGAGCGCGACCAGTTCATCGAGCAGTTCTGGCTGCGCCGCGATCCCGATCCCGACACTCCGGAAAACGAGTACAAAGAGGAATACTACCTGCGTATTCAATACGCTAACGAAAAATTCTCCTCAGGCATCCCCGGTTGGAAAACCGATCGTGGCCGCATTTACGTCAAGTTCGGCAAGCCCGATCAGGTCGAATCTCATCCTTCGGGAGGCTCGTACCAGCGGCCGGCTTATGAAGGCGGCGGCAATACCTCAACCTATCCGTTCGAGACCTGGTGGTATCGCTACATCGAAGGCATCGGCTCCGACATCGAGATTGAGTTTGTCGATCCTTCCGGATCGGGTGAATACCGAATCGCGCAGAGCCCGAACGAAAAGGATGCGCTGCTCTTCACTCCCAACGCCGGATTGACGCTGGCGGAAGAACTGGGAATGACCAGCAAGGTTGACCGCATCACCGGCGGCATGTTGGGAATGGCCACACGGGGCGTCTTTGGGGTCAGGCAAAAGGATATGCCCTTTGAGCGGCTGCAACTGCTTGCCGACCTTAACCGGGCGCCTTCGATCAAGTTCGGCGATCTCCGGGTGACCGCCGACTTGCCGGAGATCGCCACCGACATCCTGCCGTTCAGCGTGCGCACCGACTTCTTTCGAATGAGCAGCGAG
>JBASRN010000155.1:0-61723 GCA_049273855.1 Blastocatellia bacterium | reverse complement strand
CAGGCGAGACCGAATTCCAGCAGAGTTTGAGACGGAACGTGTGCCTCGCCCCGATGACGACGCTTGGCATCGGAGGACCGGCGCAATACTTCGCCGATGTGTCGCGCCTCGACGCATTGGTGGCAGGCGTCGAGTGGGCCCGCTCGCGGGGGCTTCAGGTGTTTGTGCTCGGCGGCGGAAGCAATATAGTCGTGGCGGACGACGGATTCGCCGGGCTCGTTCTTCGCGTGGCGTTACGCGGGATAACAACTCGGGTTGGATCAGAACGAGCCGTGGTCACTGCGGCAGCCGGAGAAGACTGGGACAATCTGGTCGCGATCTGCGTCGAGCGCAACTGGGCGGGCTTCGAATGTCTGTCGGGTATTCCTGGGCGCGTCGGTGCCACGCCGATTCAAAACGTCGGCGCCTATGGGCAGGAGACGAGCGAGACGCTGGTCTCACTTGAAGCGCTGGACCTTGCGACCGGCGAGCTCGAAGAGCTGAGCGCCGCCGACTGCGGCTTCGGGTATCGATCGAGCCGATTCAAGACTCGTGACCGCGAGCGCTTTATCATCACCAGCGTGACGTATCGGCTGTCGGTCAATGGCAAACCGGCGGTTCGCTATCCTGAGCTCCAGCGGTACATCGCCTGGCAAGGTGCAACCGACCCGACGCTCGAACAGGTTCGGGACGTGGTGCTGAGTTTGCGAAGACGAAAGGCTATGGTTATCGATCCTCAAGATCCGGATTCGCACAGCGTCGGGTCGTTCTTTGTGAACCCGATCGTGACCCGCGAAGAGTGCGACCAGATTAACCAACGGGCTGATAGGGTTGTCGCACGCGGCGAGGAGATGCCCACGTTTGCGGCCGCCGGCGATCGAGTAAAATTGTCGGCTGCCTGGTTGATAGAACGGGCGGGGATCGGTCGAGGTTACGTGCACGGCGGGGTCGGGACTTCGACGAAGCACGCACTGGCGATTGTAAACCGAGGCGTTGGCACAGCGCGCGAAGTGATCGAGTTGAAAGAGCTGATACAGTCTCGGGTGCTTGACGCGTTCGGCGTCGCGCTTACGCCCGAGCCGGTGTTTATCGGATTCGAGAGCTGAGTTCGACGCAAGGCAGCACAGTCTCAGCGTCAACTCCGCCTCTTTGATGCGTCTTTGCGGTGAGCTCACTCGCTGCTAGTGTCCGTTGCTTTCCACGATCAGAGACTGATACAAGGCTTCATACTGCGGAATGATTTTCTCCGTCGCAAAACTCGATACTGCTATCTCGCGACCCCGTCTTCCGAGCCTCTCTCGCTCGTGATCGTCGCCCAACACGCGATTCGCAGCTTCGGCCATACCATTTACGTCACCGATTTCAAACAAGTATCCGCAGCCGCCTTCTTCCACGACTTCGGGTATCCCGCCTACACGCGTCGCGATTACCGGAACCTCGCAAGCCATCGCTTCAAGCGCCGACAAGCCAAACGATTCCGACTGGCTCGGTAGCAGGAACAAATCGGCAACAGACAGGTACTGACGAATGACGGACTGAGGCTTCTTGCCGACGAACTGAACATGATCGGCAACTCCCAGTCTTTCAGCCAGAACCTCGGCGTCGGCACGCTCGGGGCCGTCTCCGCACATCAAAAGCTTCACCGCCGGTTCGCCAGGCTTGTGCATTTGCGCCACTACTTCGACGCAGTCAGTAATGCGTTTTATCGGCCGAAACGTCGAGATGTGCAGAATGATCTTCTCGCCATTTGGCGCGAGGCTCTGGCGCAGCGATTCGTCAGGCGCGCGGCTATAGTATTCGGAGTCGATGAAGTTGTATATGACCTTAATGTCACAATCCGTGCAGAACGTCGCGCGGGTGGCGTCCCGCAGATACTTCGAGATCGCCGTGACGGCATCCGACTGCTCGATGCCGAACTGGGTAATCGGCAGAAACGAAGGATCCCGGCCAACCAGGGTTATGTCGGTCCCGTGCAGGGTAGTGACCACCGGGAGATACCGCGTCGGCTTTAGCATCTCGCGCGCAAGGTAAGCGCTGACTGCGTGCGGTATCGCATAGTGCACGTGGATCAGGTCCAAATCCTCCGCGTTGGCAACCTCGAAGATCTTAGAAGCCAGGGCGTCCGTGTAAGGCGGATACTCGAACAGCGGGTAGCTAAGCATGTCCACGGCATGAAACTTGATGCGCTCGCGCGCGGTGTCAGGATCGCCGAGTCGCATCGGAGGCGCATAGCTGATGAAGTGAACCTCGTGGCCGCGCCGCGCGAGTTCGAGCCCCAGTTCGGCCCCGACTATGCCGCTCCCGCCGTACGATGGATAACAGGTAATTCCAATTCTCATTTGGGGTGGGGGTCAGGAATACATGTTCATTTTACGCGAGAGCAGCTCGACCGGGTCGTGGACGTTCAGGGCTTCGCGCACGACAAAGGCTTCGGCGTCGTCAACGCCTATCAGAGAACCGAAGAATCGCTGGCGTGCTTCAAGACGACGAAGAAACGCTTCCGAACTCAGCGTGGTTTCAAGCTCTCTGCTTTGGGGATCGTAGAGCTGCGAGCGGTAGCATTCGACTGCTTTCTGCTTCTGCGCGGCGTGCTCGCTGATGTCAACCACAAGAGTCGGGGCAACGGTACGAGGGAATAAGAAGTGCGCGACGGTGCGCGGGCGGAATCGTTCCTGACCGGTCTCCGCGTCGTACTTGGCGAGCCCGGCGAGATGCGCGGCTTCGCGGACTATCTGGCAACTGTGAAGGTGGTCGGGATGGGGGTCCTCCCAGTAGTGAGTGAAGATCACCTTAGGTCTGTAGCGGCGAATCTTGCGCACCATTTTCGTGCGCGATTCCTCAGTCAGCCAGATGTGACCGTCAGGGAGTTCGAGATTGTCCCGGACTGTGAGCCCCATAGCTTCGGCCGAGGCTTGCGCTTCGCGAGCGCGAATCTCCGCGGTGCCACGCGTACCGAGTTCGCCGCGGGCCATGTCCAGCACGCCTACTCGATAGCCTAGCGATACGAGCTTGATCAGCGTGCCGCCGCACGAAAACTCCACGTCATCCGGATGCGCGCCTACAGCAAGCGCATCAAGCTTCAAGACCTCACCCATTTTGTTTCAACCTCTTTGTTGGGGGTACGAGCGCCCCCCTTTGCAAGTTCAAGCAATGCTCTCGCCGCCGACACGCTCGCCAGTTAGAATGTTCGACCGGCTGGGGGAGCGACCATGTTAACTCACAAACAAGACTCAAAGCCCACGTATCTCTATCTCACCACGGCCGGGCGCGCCACCGGCAAGCCGCGTGAGATTGAAATTTGGTTCGTCGAGTCTCAGGCCAGATTCTACATCCTGGCCGAGCATCTGCACGAAGCTCAATGGGTGAAGAACATCAAACGGGAGCCGCGCGTCCGGGTTCGTCTCGGACGACGCAGTTTCGAAGCCTCGGCGCGAGTGCTGGACTACAATCGCGACCGCAAGGCGTGGCTCACGGCTCAGCGGCTTGCGAGAGAAAAGTACGGCTGGGGAGACGGGCTCCCGGTCGAGTTGACTCCCAATGGGGCAAACTTTAGTCTTTGATTTCGGTCGTTCACAACGTTACGAGCAACCTAACCAGCCACAAACCAAGGTTTGTGCAACTACCCAGGAGGAACCAATGTCGCAAGTTATTCCGGAAAAATATCTGGACCTCTTCCAGAAGAAAGCCTTTGCCAGCCTGGCGACGGTGATGCCGGACGGCACGCCGCAGGTGACGCCGGTCTGGGTTGACTACGACGGCAAATACGTCATTGTGAATTCCGCGCGCGGCCGTCGAAAGGATAAGAACGTGGGCCAAAACTCGTCGGTTGCGCTGTCCATAATGGATCCCGACAATCCTTACCGCTATCTCGAAGTGCGCGGGCGTGTCGCCGAAATCACCGAGGAAGGCGCGGACCAGCATATCGACAGGATGGCCAAGAAGTACATGGGAGTCGAAAAGTATCCATACCGGCAGCCGAGCGAAGTCCGGGTAATGTTCAAGATCGAACCAACCCGCACATCGCAGATGGGGTGAAGGCGCGAGCTGGGATTGAAGATGAGGATTGAGGATCGAGGGTCGGGGATAGCAGAATCCTCTATCCTCCATCCTCGGCCTCACTTGTTGTCTTGCTGAGGGATGAGTTTGTAGATGGTTCCCTTGTAGACGACTATCGCGCGTTCGGTTTCGGCGAAGCCAGTCAGGTACCCTTTCAGAGCAGCCCGTTTGCCAATCACTTCCTTGAACACATCGCTATCACGAACGATCGTGACCATCGGCATTTCTTTTTCCGGATTGTAGTCGTTGTCCGTCCAGACGTCGTCTCGGAGCCAGAATCTCTTCTTGCCGATCTTGCGTTCGGCAGTTCCGCGCGAGCGCGCGGACGCGTTCAGCCTGCCGTCGCGCATTGAGCTTGCTGATGGCTGCGCGAGCGCGCGTCGCGCTGCCGAGTCCGGCACCGCAATCGGTGAAGCGGGAGCGTTGTTGTCTTCAGGTCTAATCTTTGCGCCCGCGCCGGCGCGCTCTTCGCCGTCGGCCCTTCCAGACTTGAGCACACTAACCTGCGCCGAGTCCTTCGCAGCCTCAGGCAACCGGCGAGCGCCTTCGGCATCGACCTTGGCAAGCTGATCGGCGTCGGTCGACTGCTGTTGCGGTGGTGGAGGAGCTTGCTGCTGCCCGATCTGGCGCTCGGCCTGACCGATGGACTCTGTGCCTCCGGCAACTCCGCCTGGCGCGACTCCACCCGCAGCCTCCCGCTTCTGCTCGTCAAGTCGGTTCGAAGGCGGCTGAGGGCTTTGCTCCGCGGGAGACTGGTTCTTGGCGAGCAGTTGCTCCGCTTGCCCGCGCAGTTGTGGGGCAACCTCATCTACAACTGCAGGCTTTTGATCACTGCCTGCGCTCCTGCCTTCCGAAACAACGACGCTAGTGCGCGTAGCGGGTTCGGCTTGCGATAGAGGCGTTATTTCGGGTTGGGAAACGGATTGGACGTTCGCTGTCTCTTCGTTAGCAGCAGACTGTGCGCTGTTTTTTGGGTCTGTCCGCGAGAGCAGGACAGGCATGCTCACCGCCAAAACAATCACTGCCGCGGCAGCCATCGCCCAGCGGGGCGTCGTCATCGCTCCAGCCAGCGCGCCGAGTCTCTCTCGCCAGCCTTCAGCCGCCACCTGCCGCCCCGGTCTGAATAGCAATGCCGGAGCTTCGGCTGACGCCAGCCGCTCGAGCGATACGGTTGCCGTTCGGCAATGCGCACAAAGCGACAGGTGTTGCTCGAAGCCCTCGCGCTCGGCTGAGGTTAAGCTTTGCTCGATGTAGGCGTTTGCCAGGTCGGGGTCGAACTGCTTGCAGGGTTGCTTTGGGCCCAGATGCTGCGACGCGTGTCCGCGCAGCAATCTGTCCATGGCCCGATCTTCACTTTTCCAGAGTTGCTTCATCCTTCTGCATCATCTCCTATGTGAGAACGCCGCCCGCTGTTGGACTTGCGCGGATTCTTCCTTATCTTTGGACGACCGCGCCACCCGCGTTTTGGGCCGGCCGGTCCCGCTCGCCATCGGCTGGCGCGGACTCGAACAGGTACTCGCGAACGTTTATGTCCATTCGTTCGGCGGCCAGTTCGATCGCTTCACTAACCTCGCGCCGGTTGAAGCCGTGATCGCGAGCCAGCCCCTTTTCGACAAGCTTGCGCGCTCGCTTCTGAACCTTGGTGAGCCAGCGGCTGATGGTCGCTTCGTGGACTCCGAACATCTGGCCGATCTCGCGCAGCGTCATGTCGTCGTAATAATAGTAAGCCAGCAGCAACCGCTCGCGACTCTCGAGATCTGCTATCGCGCGACGAAGCGACGCGGAAACAGCCGCGCCGTAGCGCTCGCGCACAAATTCCAAATCGCTCGGGTCGGAGCGCTCGGGCTCCGGGCCAGCGCGAACCAGACGGTCCATGTCCTCCGGTTCTTCGGTCTGAACCAGGCGGTTAGTCTGACGGTGATGGTCGGCTGAGAGCTGGAAGACTACGGCGCGAAGCCACCCCCGAAGCGAGCCACGACCCGAGTAGAACGAGAACTTGCTCACTCGCGCGCCGCCCGATTCCCGCAAGCCATACAGCTCTGCGAACGTCGAGTCCGCAAGCTGTTCGGCCGCGCCTGCATCCTGCGTCATCGTTCGCGAGATGTTGATCAGGTAGCTGCGATACTCGCGATAGAAATCTTCCCAGGCCCCGTCATCACCCTTAGCGCAAGCGACGGCCAGGCAGAGATCGTCGCAATTGAGCGAGGCCGAGAATTCGCCGAATGCCTTGCGAGCCGCCCCCGTTGGTCCGGGATTACCCGTAGTCCGATCGAGGATGTCGCCCAGATACTTCTTTGCGGACGCGTGCAGCGCTGCAGTCATTTCGTGGTCCGCAACGTTATAGCGTCGCGTCACCCGCGCAAGGACTTCCCCGATTTCCCTTTGAAAGGCTTTTTGGAACTCCTCAACTGTCATGACTTCCCCAAGGCGCTCGCTATCGGTTTTGACGCTGGTCGGGATCGTTTCGGTGGCTCGGTCATGCTAGCACAAAAGGGCCGGTGTTTGGTAAGAATCGGGTCAGGAACTCTTATCGGCGGCAATCGACTTTTCGAGTTGCAGGGCGCGCCCCACCCGATCGAACTCCTCCTCAAGAGCCGTGATCAACGCGGCGGCGCCTTCGAATGAATCCTCGCGGCTTCGGTCTTCAAGCAGGTCGCAAAGAGCGACCATTCGGTTAGCGCCGACGGCGCCGCTACCCCCCTTGAGGGCATGGGCCGTTCGGGTTAGGGATTTCGCATCGCCAGACGCCACCGCGCCTCGCATCAACTCTATTCTTTTAACCGAGTCGTCAAGAAACGAATCGATCAATTCGGCCAGGAGGTTAGGCTGGGTCCGTGACTGCAACGCGCGCAGGCTTGAGATGACTCTTGCGTCTATCGCCGCGGGTTCGATGCCGCCGCGAGACGCAGGCGGCTCCTTTGCACCCCTGGTCCAACGTTCGATGATCCCAGACATCGCTTCCGGTCTCACCGGCTTGGTGATGTAGTCGTCCATTCCGGCCGCAATGCATCGGTCGCGGTCGCCATCGAGGGCGTTCGCGGTCATCGCTATTATCGTCGTGTGTCGTAAGCCTTTCTCCCGACTCCGTATCTCCGCCGCGGCCTCAAAGCCATCCATCTCGGGCATCTGGCAGTCCATCAGTACCACGTCGTATTGGATTCGCTCCAACGCCGCCAGTACCTCTAATCCGTTGGCCACCCCGTCCGCTGAGTAGCCGAGCTTGTGAAGCTGGCGCAGCGCGACGCGCTGGTTCACCACGTTGTCTTCGGCGACCAGTACACGAATGTGCGCCTGGCGGGCTACAGTGCCGGAGTGCTCCTCGGACCAGGCCGATGATAGCAGCGCATCGCCGGGCGCCTCCCGGGTCTGGCCTGCGTCGGTTGCCATAACCGTCGCAAGACAATCGTAAAGCTGCGATTGCTTGACTGGTTTTCTCAGGCAGAGTTCGACGCCCGCATCGCGCAACAGATCGTCGTCGCGAGGTCCCAGCGACGTCATCATGACAAGCCTCGTCCGGGCTATTGACTCGTCGGCTTTGATCTGGTGAGCAAGCATCACCCCGTCCATCTCGGGCATCTGCATATCGAGTATCGCAATGTCGTAGGCATCGCCGGCCGCAGCCTCACGCCGCAGAAGTTCGAGCGCTTCGACTCCGCCGGCTGCGCTCCCGTTGCGCATTCCCCACGACGTGATCTGATGATGCACGAGAGTGCGATTGGTGGCGTTGTCGTCGACAACCAGAACGCGCAGGCCTTCCAGGCGCGCCTTCCCGGCCAACTCAGATATCTTCTCCGGCTGTTTGTCGAGGCGCGCGGTGAACCAGAAGGTCGATCCTCTGCCCGGGGAGCTATCGACGCCGATGCGACCGCCCATCATCTCGACAAGCTGCTGTGAGATGGTCAGCCCTAAGCCCGTCCCCCCATACTTTCGGGTAGTCGAGCCATCAGCCTGTGAGAACACTTCAAAGATTCTCCGGCGCGCTTCTTCAGAGATGCCGATGCCGGTGTCGGTCACTGTGAAGCGCAGGAGCACGGCGTCGGTCGCTTCCCGGTCCTTTGCAACCCGGACGATAACTTCGCCGCGCTCGGTGAACTTCACGGCGTTGCTCAACAGGTTGGTGAGCACCTGGCGGAGTCTGCCGGGGTCTCCGCGCAACGAGGTCGGGACATCGCTGTAGACCAGCGAGATCAGCTCGATGCCTTTCGACTGCGCCGCCTCCGCCAGCAGGTCGACGGCGCCTTCGACCGCCGTGCGCAGATCGAAGTCCATGATCTCGAAGGTGAGCTTGCCTGCCTCGATCTTTGAGAAGTCGAGTATGTCGTTGATTATCGTGAGCAAGGCGTCGGCGCTTGACCGGACCGTCTCCGCGTACTCGCGCTGCTCGGTTGATAGCTTCGTATCAAGAAGCAGGCCGGTCATCCCGATGACCGCGTTGATCGGGGTCCGGATCTCGTGGCTCATGTTTGCAAGGAACTCGGCTTTAAGCCGCGCGGATTCCAATGCCGCGTCGCGGGCCTCGGCAAGATCCGCCTCCATTCGCTTACGATCGGTTATGTCGGTGGAGATTCCGCAGATCGCATAAGGCTCGCCGTTCGCGTCGCCGAGAGGAAACTTGAGCGAGAGATAAGTGTGCGGGCCATCATCGTGAGGGGCGATCTCTTCCGACTCCAGCGCCGTTCTTGCTTCCATGACTTTCCGGTCGTTGGCTTGAAAAGCCTCCGCCATCTCGCGGGGGAAGAAGTCGAAGTCGGTCTTGCCGATGACCTGCGCCTTGCTCACGTGGAACAGGGTTTCGAACCTGCTATTGATCAGGATATAGCGGCCCCAATAGTCCTTGAGATAAATGACCGCCGTTGAATTGTCGAGTATTGCCTGAAGCTGTTGCTCGCTTTTCTTAAGGGCCCGCTCTGCGCGTTTGCGCTCGGTAATGTCGCGGAAGATGCTGCGGGTCGCGACCGGCTGGCCGTCCTTGAAGCGGCAACTCGAGCTACCCTCGACCGCGATGGTCTTGCCATCTTTGGTCACAAACTTTGCTTCGATTTGATCGACCTTCTCGCCTGCCATCACTCGCCCGAACATCGCCTGGCAGTGGGCTCTGCTGCTCGGATGAATGATGTCGAAGATCGACAGCCCCGGAACCTCCTCCGCGTTGTATCCGAGCGCCTCCCGCCACGCACGGTTGACGTAGATAAGCTTTCCATCCGGGGAGCAGCTCTGGATCAGATCGGTTGCGTTCTCGAAGATGTCGCGATATCGCTCCTCACTCTTGCGGAGCGCTTCTTCGGTTTTGCGAAGCCGATCATAGTCCAGGTTCCGATCCCGCGCTTTTTGCGCCAGCGTTTGTATGTCCCCGTATGCCGATCTCAATCGCTCGATCACCAACAGCTTTCTCTCACCCACTCGTAGCGCCGAGGCTTCGAGGCTATACTGTTTGCCCGCCGCGTAGGTCTCGCTCCAGACCCCCGACCTCAAGGGCTGGGTGCTGCCCGATTCCCAAAACACTTCGGCTTCACTCAAGAACTGTTCTAGAAAGAGAAACGCTTCCTGAGGCCGGAAAGGGGTTTCCGCGCTCGGCTGTGAATAGAACTGGCCGAACCAGACGGGCGGCGCCCCGATCAGCTTGAACTGCCCGTCTTCGAACGCCTCCATCGCCACGATGTCGAGCGCGGCCAGTATATCCGGTTTGATTGCCTCGTCGTTCATTGATTCACGCGAGCCTAAGTGCTCAAGGCCGCTCTTCCATCGAGTTCGCTGCTAACGAATTCATCCTTACCCTGCAAGGGTTTTTTGCCCAAGCGCCAGAAAAATCTCGTTAACGCCCACTCCTGTTTTTGCGCTTGTAGCGACGACCTGCCAGCCGCTGTCGGACAGCGAGGCGAGGTCCGTCTCTTCTATCTCCCATTCCTCGATCGCGTCCAGCTTATTGATGACAAGAATCAGCGGCACTTTGCCAATCTCGGTTTCGGCCCTTTGATTCAGCTCGAACGCCTTATCCAGCGTCGCGCGCCGCGTTCCGTCCGCTACAAGCACGTACCCGGCGGATCCTCGCAGGTACGACATCCTCACCTGATAGAAGTCATCCTCTCCGGCCAGGTCCCACACGATCAAACTCAACTCCTGGCCGGCGATCTTCATCGTCTTCTTGTCGATCTTTACTCCCACAGTCGTCAGGTACTTGTCGGAAAAGATGCCCCTGACGAAACGAGATACAAGGCTGGTCTTGCCCACGGCGTAGGCCCCGAGCATACAGACCTTCTTTTGAATAGAGGGTTGAGAAGCGCTCATTTATTCCCGCTTGCCGTGTCGGTCAGCTTCGCCTTGAACGTAGCAGTTCGATTGTAGTCTCTCAACTTGCTCGACGCTTTGGGGTCCGCGATCTCGACGTCCGACTGCCTGACGCCACGCGCAACCAGCGCCGACACGACCTGTTTTGCGCGAGCCGCGATGAGCCGGTCGTTTAACTCTTGCGAACCCGACTGGTCTGCGTGCCCCCAGACTTCGACGCGCAGTTGAGCTCCTTGAGATCGAGCGAGCAATCCGAGCCGCTCAATCTCAGTCATCACTCGGTTCACTTCCTCACTTTGGTCGGTCGTCAACTCTGCGCTGCCAACCGCGAAGCGAATGGCGCGCTGTTCGACCTGTTGCTTGAGCGATTCCATTTCGCTCCGCGCCAGGTCTCTATCGACAAGCTCCTGTTCGCCAAAACGCACGACGCCGGGAATGATTGGCGCTAATCGCCGAGCTTGAACAATCCACTCGTGCGAGGCCGACCCACGCGCAACGAGCGCGTCGTCTTCGAAGCTCAGCGACACTCCGTCGGGAGGCTGAAGCAGACCTTTCGCGCGTGTCACGATGAACTCGGGATAGGCTGCCTGATAAGCTTCCCATCGGCTCGCCACGTTCTTCTGGTCGATGCTTGAGGCCGGGAGCAAAGCCGCAGGATCGACCGCCATCGGATCGCGCAGGCCGGTGATGTGATACTTGCCCCCTCGCTTCTCCCACGAAACCACGACAAGCCCCGGCTCCGCGTTTAGCCTCGTCAAGTAGTCGTTCCAACGGCGGCCCTCGCGAATCGAAAAGAACATCCACAGACCCAGCGCGACCAAGATCAAGCCGCCAGCAGCCAGCAACACCGGCGAAGGCTTCTTGCGAGTCACCGCTTCGGTCTGCATTTGAATGCAGCTTTCGAGGTGAGGGCGGCTGGCCGCAAAGGCAGAAGTGTCGCCTGCGAAACTCTCAAGCGCCTCGCGCTGCTCTACGTGAATCGAGTCGAGCGCATCCTGGATCAGCCGTCGGAGCTCACCCGGCGCGTTGCCTCGGAAAACCGCCGCCAGAACCGCTTGCGAACCGCGTTCGATCCACACAGTCAGCTCGCCTACTTCCATCGAATCAAGGGCGTCGGTTTTCTCCGCCCCAAACGAGTCGTGCACGAAATCCTGAATCGCGGTCAGCATACCCGACACAAGATCTACATCTTGAACCGCGGCCGCGCCCGCTTCGACGTGTTGAAGCAGCAGGCCACTCTCTCGATGAATCAAGAACACCTGCTCGACTCGGTAAAGCAGCGTGTGCGACAGCACGACCTCGGCGAACGACTTGCCCGTGCGCAGCGCTTCGAGCCGCCACTTCAAACCCTTTAGCGAAACGCTGTACTCCAGCGTCTGGTTTAGCGACTGGACCATCTCGCTGAACGCATTAGCGATTGCTTTGCGGATCGCCGGACCCATGACCGGGAAGATCGCGTCCACCAGGCGTTGAGGATTCTTCTTGACGGAGACGCCGATGGCCTCTTCTACGGTGGGCATCAGTGCGCTTGCCAGTTTGTTGTCTCGGTTCAGGCTGAGCGTCAGGGCGCTGGGGAGCACCCGGCTCACGTCGTCCGCGCGACGGACCGGATTGTCTAATCGCTCCTGAAGTTTGCTGAGTTGTATCTGCTCCGGAGCGAGAAGCAGACCTCGAAGTTCCGACAAGTCGTCCGTCGTCGAGTCGCTACTGTTATCCGCGGCCTCATCGGGGCCTTCCTGGACAGCAGCGTCAATCATCACTCAAGGTCCTCCGCGCCCGGTATCTTGAACTCGTGGTTGAGCCGCATCGCGACTTCCATGAAAAGCGAAGCGAGCGCCGCGCGGTCGGTCTTCTCATCGCGGAGCTCGGAGGTCGAGCGCTCAAGCAAAGCGGTGAGCGCCTCGTGCTTCCGCCGAATCTCGTCCGAGATGCTCTTGGACTGATCGAGAATCTGCTCGCGCAGCTCCCGTTCGCTCCTGGTCTGATGCTCTCCCAGTTGCCCGGTTTTTTTCTCAAAAGCCAGCGCGGTGTCCTTAAGCTCGGCGGACACCTGTTTCGCCGATTCGGTCCGCTCATCGTGCTCAGCTTTGAGCCTCCCAGTAAGCGATTCGATCTCTTTCTTGATATAGACCTCCAGCGTATCGAACCGCCTCTTCAGTTCTTCTCTGAGGTCGGAAGCCTCTTTGAGCAGCCGCTCTTCAAGCCGGGCAAATCGCTTCTCATACTCGCGCGCCTGCGAGCCGAACAATATGTCCCGGACCTTGTCGAGGCTCTCGCCGCCTGACTTACTTGCGGACTGGGACTTCCCGTCGTCCGGCGCCTCGGAAGCGGCTGATGCGCCTGCTGGATTGGTTTCATTTGCCATGGGTTGTTCCTTCCTTATGAGATCGACGCCGGTAACCCCGAGGTTCGATTGACGCTCGTGGATTTAGTTCCGAACTGTGGGTCTGCGCTCCATTTGCTGGCGATCAACGCCGCTCGTTTCGCAACCGCCTTCACTCTTCGCGTGGGAGTCGCCATCGGGTCACTCCTTGAGGGGGTTGACTATAGCACAGGGCAATTAAACAAGGAACCAGCGGATAACCGACCAAATCCCTACACAGTTTCGACGAACCTGATATATATTGCGTGCGCCCTTCCTCTCACTGTGAAGTGCTGTTGCGTAACAACGTGAAACTTGTGTTTGAGCTCTCACCTTAGAGAGGTATTTCCGTTGGACTTGTGCCATCAAAGAGACTCGTCGTTGATGCGAGTGTTCGATTTGCCGTTGGGCTTGACAGCGTTCACGTCTCCATTATAATTTCCCGGTCCTTTGGATGAATGCTTCCGATGAGTTTGTCCGAGTGGGTAGAGTCGAGCCCCCGCCCGCCGGTATTGAGACGTTCAAGTGACGGTCACCAGCGCAGAGAAAGCCTCTCGTTTACCTTAGGCGCTTTCAAACAAGGAGTAACCAAGTGAAAGAGAAAATCGATCCAATTCGACAAGCTGATCGCACGCCGGAGCCAGACGAAGGCCAACCGCGAACCAAAGCTACTTACCCGTCTTCTCGCAGCCGAAGAGCGTTCATGGGAACTGTAGCTGCCGGTGTTGTCGCGCTGCCTCCGCTGCTTTCCTCGAAGAGCGGCGAGGCTGGTGCTCGAGAGTTTGAGCCGGAGGCTGTTACGACCGGCAAAAAGCGCAGAAAGCAGGCCGCAAACCTTAGAATAGACGCGGCCAATGCACAACGCGCGCTTGCCATCCCCGATCATCCCGATAACGGCGACGAGGCGCGATACGCGGCCAGGATAGGAAACTACTCGAAGGGTCTCAAGCACGACCCCTCGACCGGTGAAGTAGACCCGGCTGCCTACAATGCCTTGCTCGCGGCCATCGCCAGCGGGAAGAACGCCGACTTTGACGCTCTCGTAACAATGGGCCTGGTCGGTAGCTCCGATCCTCTTCGCCAGCGGCGTCAGGTCAATCCACAATCGGCTTATACGTTTGATCTTGAGGGCACGGACTCACACCAACTCGCGATGCGCGCAGCTCCCGCGTTCGCCAGCGCTGAAGAGGCGGGAGAAATGGTCGAGCTTTACTGGATGGCGCTTCTACGCGACGTGAACTTTACAGATTACGAGACCAATCCTATTGCGCAGAAAGCCGCCGATGATCTGTCTCAGCTTTCGGACTTTAGAGGACCCAAGATCGGAGGTCAGGTCACTGCGCAGACTCTCTTTCGCGACAAGTTTCCCGGCTGTACGGATGGTCCTTACGTTTCGCAGTTCCTTCTTCAACCTGCCGGATTCGGCGCGCAAGAGGTCGACCAGAGAATCAGGACCAATGCGGCCGGTGAAGACTTCGGGACATCGTTCTCTGAATGGCTGGATATTCAGAACGGATTTCAGCCGATTCAGACGCTCACCCCGGGCGGAGTGTTTTTCTGCCGGAACGGACGCGACCTCGGTCAGTATGTGCACGTAGATGTGCTCTTTCAGGCGTACTTTGTGGCCTTTCTGGTCATAGCCGGCGGCGGGTATCCCCTTGATGCTGGAAACCCTTATGGCACTGTTCTCGATCCCGGTAGTGGCAGACCTCTGCCTGGCGGGGCGAACGGATCTATTTCTCAAGTCGGCTTCGGTACATTCGGAGGACCAGCGATTGCGACGATTGTAACTGAGCCTTCGACCAGGGCGCTCAAGGGGCAGTGGTTTCAAAAGTGGATGGTGCATCGCCGGCTCCGGCCAGAAGAATTTGGCGGGCGGGTAGAAGTTCAGAGGCTGGGGCGTCGGACTTATCCGTTCCACCCGGACTTGGGAAGCTCTTCGGTGCTGGACGATGTCTTCAGCAAGTTTGGCTCTCATTTGCTTCCGCTCGCTTTCCCCGAAGGATCGCCTCTACACACTTCCTACGGATCAGGACACGCGACGGTTGCCGGCGCTTCTGTCACTATGCTGAAAGCATTTTTCGATGAGTCAGCGCAAATCAACAACCCGGTTGTTCCCAGCGCCGATGGCCTGACACTCGAGCCATACCAGGGCACGCCCTTGACAGTGGGTGGGGAGCTGAACAAGATCGCGTCAAACGTCGCGACGGGGCGAAACCTCGCCGGGGTTCACTGGCGGACCGATGCGACCGAAGCTCTCAAGCTTGGCGAAGACGTTGCTATCAGCATTCTGAAGGACACCAGGAGTTGCTATAACGAATCCTTCAATGGGTACTCGCTGACGAAGTTCGACGGAACTACGATCACCGTCTGAAACGGATATGTAGGGGCGGTCCCTCCGTGGCCGCCCCAGAGTGGACGTCGCTATATTGATCCGGGACGGCCACGGAGGGACCGCCCCTACATGATCTTCCGGTTCCACAGCTACCTGTGTCCCGCTCCTAATCACACCTCATTCGAACACACTGCGACTTCTGTTCTTGCCTGCTATTTTTGGCGGCGTGTATACTCGCTGTGCGAGCAAGCTTCGCAAAATCGTCGCGTCGTTTAGCAGTGTCAAAACTTCTGCCAACCTATCTTCGCTCCAGCCCAAAAGCAAACAAGCGCGCAGTTCGGTTTCTCGTCATCGCACTGCTCGCCGCCGCGTCTTCGCAAATGTTTTGGAGTATTCGAAACTCAGCCCAGAGCGAAGCGGCATCAATCGTCGGTACGGTGCAGGACGAACTGGGCGCGCCGGTGGCTAACGCGACGGTCAAGCTCACCTCGCAGGACTTCGAACACCTGAGACAAACCCAGGCCGACGGCAAGTTCGAATTCAGAGCGCTCAAGCCCGGCAAGTATCGACTCACCGCGACAGCCGCAAGGTTACGCAAAGAGACTCTCAATATAACAATCACCCGAGCAGATGAATCAGTAACTTTGGCTGTGATCAAGCTTGCTCCCTCCTCGCTGCATGTTGCGGTGCTGGACGCGAGCAATCAGCCGCTGGGCGCCGTAACTGTTACGCTTTACTTCAAAGAGCGCGGGGTCGCGCCGGTTGTTGCCGAACGCAGAGTAACGGACGAAGCGGGCAGCGCTTTCTTCGGGCGCCTGGCCCAGGGCTCGTATCAGCTAACCGCTACGTTGCGCGGCTATGACGAGTACCGCAACGATGTGTTTATCTCGTCGGGGATAACGACGGAGTTTCCGCTTCAGCTTCTGGTTGCGCCGGTAATCCCGATAAACGAAAAAGCGATTTCTCGTTACGGTCCGCCGAATCTGCCATCGAAGAACGTGCAATGCGTTTTTCAAGACAGCGAAGCGTGGATGTGGTTCGGCACTGACAAAGGCGTTACCCGATTCAACGGCGCTGACTTCGAGTCGTCGGCGGCTGCAGGTTCGGGCTTTGAACAACTGGCCGGCGAAGACGTGCGCTCGATGGCTGAAGACCAGAGCGGCGCGATTTGGCTTGCGACGGCGAAAGGCGCGCGGCGCATCAGCAAGAATGGAACCGACCTTGCGCCGGAGTTCAGTGGGCACGATGCCCGGCACGTCCTGGTGGATGCGCGCGGCAACGTTTGGATAGCAACTGCCGACGGGCTGTTCAAGTTTGAAGGAAACGGCTCCGCGTCGTTCACTCGTTCTGAAGGCCTTCCTTCTGACGAGGTGAGAGCTACCGCGGAAGACAGGAGCGGGAGGATATGGATAGCGACTGCCGCAGGTGTGGTGCTCCTTGAAGGCAGCCAGATAAGGCCGCTCGAACCACGCGAAAGCCCGGAGGGCCCGGCTGGCGCATCCGCTGGCGCAGCCAGAGCGAGCGCCTCTTCAGCCAGCGACGCCCGCAGCGTGTTTGTCGACAGGCGCGGCGCGGTGTGGTTGGCAACCGGGAACGGTGTGATGGTTTTCGACGGCGACCGCGCGAAGTCTGTGTCGATGCCGACGCCCGGCTCCGGCGTGCGAGCTATTAGTGAGGACCACAGTGGCCGAATGTGGTTTTCGCTAGAGTCGGGCGGCGCGCTGGTCTACGATCCGGCGAGCGGCGAGCGGCAGCGGCTCACCGCGTTCGACCGCGACCGGGTCGCGGCAATCTACTCCGGGCGCGAAGGACACATATGGTTAGGCACAGACAACGGAGCAGTCAATGCCGATTTCTACAGCTTTGTCGACTTCACGACCAGCCGCGGTCTGGCCGACAACGATGTGCTGGCGGTGGTCGAACCCCCGGCTCCCGATCAAGCCAGGCTGTGGTTGCTTACAGCATCGGGTGTGTCGCGTGCGGAAGGCGAGCGCTTCGCGCCGCTGGAAGGGTTTCGTCGTCGTGAGGTCAGCGTGCGTGCCGCGGCCTTTGACCGCGCGGGGAACTCATGGTTTGCCACGGAGCAAGGCGCGCTTCGGCTGACCGGGCAGACGATAACGCAGTTCAACGAGGGCAGCGGGCTGGCTTCGAATAATGTCAGGTGGGTTGCGAGTACCTCGGGGGGCGCGGCGGTGGTGTTCGCGACCTCGCGGGGCGTAAGCGTCTTCACTGACGGGCGGCTTAAGAGCATCGACGCGCTTGTGGGCTACGACGTGCGTCATGTGTTTGAGGACTGGGATGGGCGCCTGTGGTTTTCCACCGCTCGAGGCGTGGTGAGCATGGATGCGAAGACAGGGGAGACGCAGTCGATCGACGCAGCGCGTGGGCTTGCAGACAACGATGCTCGTTGGATTACGCGATTCCAGGACGGGCTGCTAATCGCCACCCGCGGGGGCGTTCAGTTCTTTGGCGGCGGGGCGGACTTCCGAACGCTGGACGGCGTGGCAACGAGCACTCTATTTGTGGATCGCGACGGCTTCTTATGGGCAGGAACCGATGACGGGCAAGTCAAAAAGTTCGTTCTGTTTGGTGGCCACACGCTAAACACGGTCTACTCGGGCGAAGTCCACGCGCTCACGGCCAGCCGGATTAATTCCTTCAACCAGGATGCCAGGGGCCATGTATGGATCGCGACCGACAAGGGCGCAGTGCGGCACATTCCGTTGACCGCCACACCGCCGGCGCACATTTCGCTCGAAGTGGATGGTCAGTCAAACGAAACTCCCGAATCGGGCGCGCACCAAATCCCTTATGGCCGCCATCGGCTTACTTTTCACTTTGCGGGAATCAGCATGAGCGGTCAGGTCCGCTATCTGTATCGCATCAATCCGGAAGGCGGGGACGCTCGATGGGAAGCGCTTCCGGTTCAGCAAGGCGCCGCGCGCGACGTTTCCGTTCTCGACTTAAACGAAGGCGCGCACACGTTTGAGTTGGTTGCGCTCAACCGCGATCTGTACGGGTCGGCCGTGCCGGCGGCTCGGCTGGTTTTGCGAGTTGGCGCGCCGTTTTGGAAGCGCGGATGGTTCTACGCGATTCTGTTGGCAGTCGCAGCATTGGCCGCCGGAGCCGTCTTCGCGGCGCACCGTCTCCGTGAGCGTGAGTACGTGTTGCCGCGCGAGCTTCGGAGCTTTGTGCCGATCGAGCCGAACCCTTACATCGTTGGCAACCCTATTCGAAACGAGCGGATGTTCTTCGGGAGAGAGGACGACTTCCGCTATGTGCGCACCAAGCTCGAAGGCGTGAGTCAGGGTGTGGTCATAGTCTTTTGCGGCGACCGGCGAGTGGGGAAAAGCTCGATACTTTATCAAGTGCTGAACGGGCGGCTGGGCGAGCGATTCGTGCCGGTGTTTGTAGACCTCCAGGAGATGGTGGTCGCTTCCGACGCCGAGCTGTTCGCTCGAATGACCCGGCTGATAGCGGAAGCGGTAGCTCGCTCAAACACCCGACAGCTTGCGCCGGAGGGCGCAGACAGTAACGCGCTCAGCGAAGCGATGGGCGATGCCCCAGTCGCGGCGTTGGAGGTGAGTCTGGCGCGCCGGCCGAGAGCCATCCAGCCGCTTGTTGTGCCTCGCTTCGACGGCGGCAATCCTTATCCGGTGTTTCTCGACTTTCTCGACGAAGCGCTTCACGCGCTTGGCGACCGCACGCTCTTGATCCTGATCGACGAGTACGAGTTGATGGAAGGCAAGGTTGATGAAGGCAAGCTGTCACCTGAGTTGTTCACGTTTCTCGCGGGTCTGATGGACAACAAAGAGCGGCTCGCGCTGATCTTCACCGGTTCACGCAGACTGGAAGAGCGCGACAAGAAATACTGGCGCGAGCTGTTGCGGCGTTCGCTGTTTCGCAAAGTCGGGTTTCTTTCGGATAAGGACGCGGTTCGGTTGATCACCGAGCCGGTCGAAGGCCGGGTTGTCTACGGGCGTGGGGTCGTCGATGTTATCTGCCGCCTCACCGCAGGCCAGCCGTTTTACGCCCAGATGGTCTGTCAAAACACGGTCGACTACGCAAACCAGCACGAGCAAAACTGGGTGACTCTCGCGGATCTGACGCATGTTATTGCGGACATCATCGACAACCCGCTCCCACAGATGATCTACACATGGGACGCGTTTTCGGATGACGAGAAGATCGTGCTTTCACTGCTGGCCGAGACGCTGCCGGATGGAATCGACTATGCGGCGGCAAATAAGCTCCGTGCAAGGGTTGAAGCGGGCGACTACCCGGTGAATCTTTCGGAGAACACGATCAGGCTAACGCTCGAAGAGATGTACCGTCGTGAGCTTCTGGATAAGGACGCCGGCGACGGATTCCGCTTCAAGATAGATCTGTTCCGCCTATGGATTCGCCGTTCGCATTCGATCTGGCAGGTGGTCAAGGAAGTGAGGACGCTCTAGACTCCAGTTGAGGCAAGACGTGATGCGCCAGAATCCCTATCTCAACCGAGTCGCGATCAAGGACCCCGCGCAGTTCTTCGGGCGAGGCAAAGAGGTCGCGAAGATCTTCTCGCGCATCGGAGCTTCGCGGCCGCAATCGATCTCGGTCGTGGGCGAGCGCCGCATCGGCAAATCGTCGCTGCTTTACTACATAAATAACCCCGACACGCGCGCGCGGTTTCTCGATCGGCCGGAGTCGTACGCGTTTGCGTTTATCGACCTTCAGCAGAAGCGGCGCCTTACGCTTGGCGAGTTCTTCAAGGAACTCTTCAACCTGCTTGCAAAAGAGACCGGCGACCGCTCACTGATGAAACTGGAGCCCACGTTTGATTCGCTGCGCGACGTGCTCGAGAGCTTTCGCCGCGACAGCCGGAAGCTGGTCGTCTTATTTGACGAGTTTGACGCCATCACCGCGAACCGTGCATTCGACCTCGAGTTCTACTCGTTTCTTCGCTCGGTTGCCAACAACTACGACGTGGCTTACGTGACAAGCTCGGCCCGAGATCTTCAGGAGCTTTGCCATACACAGCTCATCGCCGATTCGCCGTTCTTCAACATCTTTACCAACGTCTTCCTTCGCGCGTTCACTCGACGGGAAGCGCTCGATCTGATCACGAGGCCATCGACAGAGGCCGGTCTATCGCTTGAAGGCTACGCCCGGCGAATAACGGAAATCGGCGGCTATTTTCCATACTTCCTGCAGATCGCGTGCTCGGCTTACTTCGATCATCTGTCTGAAGACAGCAAGCTCATCCGCGAAGAGGTGGATGCAACCTTCCTCGATGAGGCGAAGGGGCAGTTTCGGTTCATTTGGGACCACATGTCTGATAGCTATCGCGGCGCGATTCGTGAGTTTATCCAGACCGGCAGCGTCGGAAAAGAGCACGAGCACATCTACGAGGACTTGAAGAGAGCCGGTTACTTTATCGAAGAGGACCGCGGACCGCGCGTCTTCTCGAGCCTGTTTGCGTCGGTGGTCTCGCGGCCGCGCATCATTACGACCGAACTTCGCGAAACGGATCGTGCCGCGATGGCGGTGCACGACGGCAGAACCGAGAAGGTGGCGGCGCCTCCGCTTATCGAGCCTGAGGGTCACATCGGCAGGTTCGATATAGTTCGCTCGCTCGGGTCAGGCGGGATGGGCGATATCTTCGAAGCTCGCGACACCGATCTTCAACGCTGCGTCGCGATCAAAGTTCTCGCTTCGAAACACATCGAAGACGAGACAATGAAGCAGCGGTTTCTGAGAGAAGCGCGCATGGCTTCGCAGCTCAATCATCCGAACATCGCGACGATCTACGAAATCGGCGAGGCGGCGGGCAATCCCTACATCGTGATGGAATACGTCGAAGGAGAGACCCTGTCGGACAGGTTAGCCAACGGCGCGCTCGACTTGAAGGAGATCGTCGAGATCGGACAGCAAGCCGCAGAAGCTTTGGCGGAAGCTCACGAGCGCGGTGTCGTGCACCGCGACATAAAATCGGCCAACATCATGATCACTTCGCGCGGCAAGGTTAAGGTCCTCGACTTCGGGCTTGCAAAGCCGCTGCCGGCCGTGAAGAGCCCGAGCAAGACCAGGCTGACCGAGTCGGGTGTGTTGCTGGGAACGGTGAGTTATATGTCGCCGGAGCAGGCTACCGGACGCGGCGAGGTGACTCATCTGTCGGACATTTTCTCGCTTGGCGTTGTCCTCTACGAAGTGACGGCCGGGCGGTTGCCGTTCGAAGGCGACACCTATTTTCAAACGATCGGCGCGATAAGCAGACGCGCCCACCCGCCGGTGAAACGCTATCGAAAGGATGCCCCCAACGCGCTCGTCGTGGTGATCGACCGGCTCTTAAAGAAATCACCCGCCGAACGTTATCAGTCCGCGGCAGAGATCGCCCAGGACTTGAAAGCCGTGATCTGTTAATCAAAGAGAGAGTGTGTAGATGAAAGCGCCGACAACTTCGCGGTTCATCTAAGGTCGATTGAGAAGAAGGCCTCCGCCCGCAACGTCGATTCGTTTCTCAAAGCTCTTCTCGTTTGTGATGCTCGGGACTAATCGAAATCTCGTCATCGTAGTGGGATTCCCGAGTAAACAATACAAACCCGACCCCGACGATAGCGAGAACCACCAGGATCACGATGACCAGAAAGTACCACGGAAGGTTCGCCTGGTTTGGGTTTGTTGGATCGTTCCCGCCAACCGCAAGCAATACGAAAGGCCCGACCACCGCACCAACCAATCCGATCAGGAGCGCCACGCGGTCCAGCATGCCTTCCTGGGGGACCTTTACATGCGAGCCCCAGTAAGACCCGATCGCCGCCGCGATCAGCGCGAGCACGATAAACATCGCGGCTCTATTGACGTTGTTCAGGAGATAGCCGCTCACAAACTGGCCCTTGTTGTCTGACGGCAGCGCAGAGTAAACCAGCAGAGTGAGAATCAGCGTCAGAGCGGCGACGATCAGCGAGTCCAAAAGACGCATTTCTTCGCTCATCCACCCTACAACAAAGCCGCCGATCAAAAAGGCGCCCAGCATGAAACCGAACGCGGTAATCACGATCGTGTCTTGCGGCGCGGCCGACCCGCGAGCCGCGCTGTAAGCGACAGCGGTGTAGACCACCGAGATGATGACCTGAAGGCCAAACGTGAAACCGAGCCCGACTAAGATCCACTTGATGCGGTTCTTCATTTCGAAGCCTCCTGGTGTGCAGACCCTTCGCGGGCGGATGCTGGGCGCTAGGTTGTGACGTTGCCGCGCTTCGCTGCAAGGATCGCGCATCGCCACCGGTCGCGACCGGATTGGAAACCGTGGTGGGTTCCAGATTGAGCTTTCGCTTCAGCGAGGCTCGTGTAGATGACTAAGGCTCGCACGGGTTCCCCTCCCACTTGCCGCTCGCTATGTTAGACCTCGTCCGTGCCGGTGTCAAAGGAGGTCGGGGCGGGGCTAGCTTACCCCGAAGAGGCGAAGTCCCTGCACCGCCGCCACGGACAAGATGTAGCCAAGCCCGGTGTAGAATAGAAGCTGCAGGCCTGCCATTGGCCAGGAGTTTGTCTCGCTTCGTACGACGGCAACGGTTGATAGGCATTGAAGAGAGAAAAAGAAGAAGACAATGAGGCCGATGATGCTCGAAGTCGTAAATACGCGCTGCGAGGTTCCAGTGAGAGTCGCGGCGCTCATACTCTCGAGCAGGCCTTCTTGTTGCGATGCCTCGTCGCCGGCTACGTGAAAGACTATAGCCATAGTGCTGACGAAGACTTCGCGCGCCGCGAATGCGGAGATGAGGCCCACACCTACTCGCCAATCGACGCCCATCGGATGAAGAAGCGGCTCGATTTGCTGCCCAAGCTGTGCTGCGAATGAGTTGTCGAGTTCGCTCTGCGTGATGACCGGCGCGGGCTCGTTGTTCGGTGCTGGTGGCTGACGCGAGCCGAATCCAAAGTTTGACAGTAGCCACAGTAACGACGAGATCACGATTATGGGTGTGCCTGCTTTCTTGAGGTACGCCGAAGACCGGCTCCAGGTCATTCTAAGGGTGGTCTTGATCAGCGGCCTGCGATACAACGGCATTTCCATCGCCAGCATTGACGCCGATCGCTTGCCAAGAACAAATCGGCTGATGAGCCCAGCGGTCAAGGCGCCGATCAGCAAACTCGCGACGTATATCGACGCCAGCGCCAGCCCGGCCGTTCCGGCCGAACCCGGCAACAACGCGGCCAGCAATAGTGCGTAGACAGGGAGCCGCGCGCTGCAGCTCATCAGGGGAATTATCCAGATTGTCAGCAGCCTCTCTCGCTTGGACGGAATCGTACGAGCCGCAAGCACGGCCGGTATTGCGCAGGCATAACCGGACAGCATCGGAACAAATGATCTGCCGTGAAGACCAAGATAGGACAACGGTTTGTCCACGAGCGCCGCGCCCCGCGACAGATAGCCTGAATCTTCAAGCAGGGTCATCAAGAAAAAGAGGATCATTATTTGTGGAAAGAAGATCGCAACAGCCCCAACGCCACCCAGTATTCCCTCGGCTAGAAAGCGTGACGCGATGCCCGCTGGGAGAATGTCGAGCACGAGCTGACCGGTTTGCTTGAAGCCCCAATCGATCACGTTCATGAACGGGTGTGCCGCCCAGAAGATGGAAGCGAAGAGCCCTCCAAGCAGCAGGAAGAAAATCGGGAATCCAAGATAGCGGTGCAATACCACGCGATCGAGCCGCGAGGTGAACGATTCGTGAGCGAGCATTAAAGACTTGTTTTGCCGCATCGAGGCGCTTCGGCCGAGCAACTCGCGGAGCTCGGCGTACGCTTCGACCGGATCTTTGGGCAATCGAGCGAGCGCGTTGCCGTATGAATCAAACGGCTGCGCGGTGACATTCGCGAGAGTAGTCATCAGCTCTGCCACGCCCCAGCTCGTTCGTCCATCCACGGGTATGACGGGGACCCCCAGCGCTTCGGCAAGTTTCTTGGGATTGATCGATACGTTGCTCCGAGCGAGCATATCCATCATCGTCAGTGCGATGACCATAGGCTTGCCCTGGCTCGCTGCGTATGCAGCGAACTTCAAGTGCCTTTCCAACTGAGTCGCGTCGACCACGACGATCAGCGCGTCGGGTTTGATTGACTGATGACGCCCTTCTATTACTCGGCAAGCGAGTTCTTCTTCGGGAGAAGGGGCCACGCTGCTGTGAACGCCCGGTAAGTCTACGAGATTGAGCTGGGCCCCAAATTCGGCTCGGCTCCGGCCACGTGAAAGTGTGACTGTCACGCCCGGATAGTTAGCGGTGTGAAAGCTGCCACCGGTGAGCGCGTTCATCAGCGCGGTCTTACCGGCGTTTGGGACCCCGACGAGGCAAACGGTCATCGGGCCAGAGCGAGTCTCTAAGCCTGCCTGAGTGAGCGCTTCGGGTGAGACGGTTTGTACGGGACTGATCTCCACTACCGAACTCGTATCCAGGCCGCTTCTCGTCTGCGAAGAGCGAGGCGCATTCCGCGCACCAGAACAACTACAGGATCACCAAATGGTACCGACTGGACAACGGCCAATTCTTCGCCCGGGGTCAGCCCGAGGTCGAGCAACCGGCGGCGCTCGTCGTCGGGTCCGTTTACACTCTCGATTCGGTGCCACTCATTTTCCGGCGCATCCACAAGACTCATACTCACCCCCGGGGCCTTTTTGATCTCTCAAGACAGCAAATTGAAAGTCATTTTCAATTTCCTACAAAGAATACGGACTCTGACGTCGAGTGTCAACACAAAAGGCGTGTTTGGTTCGCTCGGATCCTAAAGTTGAATCAAGAGGCTCAAGGCTAATAACGAGCAAACGACTGGTTCCTCCGAGCGCGGGCCGGGTTCCTCGGGCGAGATGAAAGGATGCTTTGTCGATTTGCATAGTGACGCGCGGGGGAGTTTCTTGTATCTTTGTCGTCGGAGCGATGGCGTAGACGTCGCGTGTCGACGAGGAGGAGAACTCGATGAATGCCAGATCACCGCATGAACAGGTTGTCCGCTTAGCGATAATCACGCTCTGCACAGCTTGTCTGACTAGTGGCACGCAACCGGTCGGCCAATTCGACCGGCGAGACAGAGTCAGCAAGACCGCGTTAAAGCCACACTCCGCCGGCGAAGCGACGCACGCCCCGGTTGGATCGGGACTTGAGGTCCTCTCGGAACCGGATCTCGCCACTCGACGGAGGCTGAACGGAGTATTCGGGCAAATGCCGATGTGCTTTGAAGCCAATCAGGGTCAGGCCGCATCGAACGCGCGGTTTGTCTCTGCGATCGGCGGGCCCCGATTGCTTCTGAGCCCCGAGCAGGCGACGTTTGAGCTGCGCCAATCGAACCCGACGGGAGACGAGGCGCTAAGAATGCATCTCGTGAGTGCCGACCCGGGTGCGGAAATTCGCGGTCTCGACTTGCTGCCGACGCGCGCCAATTACTTTATAGGCAATGATCCTTCGAACTGGCATACAAACATTCCGACGTATGCGAGAGTGATCTGCAAGGAGGTCTATCCCGGCGTTGATATGATCTACCACGGAAGCCAGCGACAGCTTGAGTATGACTTCGTCGTCGCGCCGGGCGCCAATGCTGAACGCATAAGACTGCAATTCGAAGGCGCGCAAAAGACAGCCGTTGATCAGGAAGGAAATCTGATTATTCAAGCCAAAGAAGCCGAGGTGAGGCATAACAGACCTGTGGCCTATCAAGAAGCCGATGGAGTGCGCGAGGAGGTTCGCGCGGCGTTCAGCCTGTTCGCCGACGGCACGGCCGGTTTCCAGATAGGAGAATATGACAGGACCCGGGAATTGGTTATCGATCCTGTCCTTGTTTTTTCGACGTACCTTGGTGGAAGCGCGGCTGATTCAGGACGAGGAATCTTTGTTGACTCGCAAGGTAGCGCTTACGTCTTGGGTGATTCACGATCCTCGGACTTCACTCATGGCACCGTGGACAACGCAGACATTTTCATTGGCAAGTTTAGTGCGAACGGCGGTGCCTTTACTTACGCTTTTTTTGGTGGATCGAAGGACGACTTTGCGACGGGGCTTGCCGTCGACTCGGATGGCAACACGTACATCAGCGGTTCAACGCAGTCTGACAATCTTGCGGGAGCGAACTCGATCAACTCAGCCTTGTCCGGTCCGAGCGACGCATTGGTCATCAGATTTAACCTGGATGACGGCTTTTCGTACTCGACGATCGTCGGCGGCACCGGAGATGAGACTGGCGTTAGCATAGCCATAGACGACGCCGGCAACGCCTACATTTCAGGTAAGACGACATCGATTGATTTTCCCACGGTAAACGCCATTCAATCCGCTCATGGCGGCGGAGACTCGGATGCGTTCGTCTCGAAGATCGCGGTCGATGGCGCATCGCTGGTCTATTCGACTTATCTGGGCGGTAGCAGCGCAGAGGATTCTGTCAACCGATCGGGCATCGCGGTTGACTCGGCGGGAAACGCCTATGTTACGGGTGATACGACCTCAACCGATTTCCCTCTGAAAGACCCGATTCGATCAAGCAATACAGGCATCGAATTCGACGCGTACGTGTCGAAGATCGACCCAACCGGGGCTGCGTTCGTTTATTCAACATACCTTGGGGGAATTGAGGACGAGACGGGGGTCGCCATCGCCACCGACGCGGCCGGCAATGCATACGTCGCCGGGATGACCCGATCGCCGAGCTTTACCGGCTCCGGCTCGACTCGGCCTCCGGGGGCAACCACCGATGCGTACGTGGCAAAGCTCAACCCGGCAGGCTCGGCCTTCAGTTATCTCACGTTCATCGGAGATGCCACAGGTTTCGAGGCCGCTGAAGCCATCGTTGTCGACGCGTCGAACAATGCGTACGTGACGGGCGTAACAACGACGGGGACGGGCATTTTAGGGCCGTTGTTTCCGACCGTGAAGCCGGTTCAGTCCTACTTCGCCGGTGTCGCCGACGTTATTGTGACGAGGCTGAGTCCAGCCGGGGTTATCACCTTCTCGACTTACCTGGGCGGAACCGGCGACGAAACCGGATTCGGAATTGCCGTCGACTCGGCAGGCAGCATTTATGTAACAGGTTCGACGGACTCGGAGGACTTTCTTACTACTGCTGCGATAAGAGAAGAGAACGCCGGAGGAACGGATCTATTCGTCTCCAAGATCGACCCGAATACGGATTCGGACAAGCCACTGATCTACGACGTGCGCATAATCGGGAAACTAATGTTTGTGTTCGGGCAGAACTTCGATAATGGTGCTTTCGTGCGGCTGAACGGCAGGGGGAGAGGCACGAATGGCGGTGAAGACCCAACTCAGATTTTGACTTCGAAGAAGGCCGCAAAGAAAACCAAGCCCGGGCACACGGTCCAGATTCAAGTGCAGAACGGAAACGGCAAGCGCTCGGACCTGTTCTTCTTTACCAGACCAGATTAGTCTGCGATGACGACCAACTGTGTAATATGAGAGCGCGGATGGCTGATTTGCGCGACACGAGCCTTCGTGTTTAACGATAGCCTTCCGGTCGCGCCCGCCATAACCCATAAAGTTTAGCAGCCGACCAAACAGTGTCTGCCTTTCGTCCGGCGTGGGTTAGAGAGCTCATAACCGCAACAGTTACAGCTCGGCACACCGCTTGCCCTAATCCTCGGCGGAATCAATATGAGTGATCGGAATCAACTCATATCAAGGGAGGGCACGATGAAAGTCAATTTGTTTGTACATAGAACGATGGCGTTTGTTATTGGCGCAGCATTGCTTCTTGGGATAAGCGGTCAGGCGACCGCGCAACAGGAAAACGCACAGCGCCAGGAACAGAAGGCTGCGAAGAAACAACAAAAGCAGGCTCAGCAGCATGCTCAGCAACAGCAGCAGGCTAACAAGCAGCAGCAAGCTCAGCAACAACAGCAGGCTAACAAGCAGCGGCAGGCTCAGCAGCAACAGCAACGGGCCCAGCAGCAGCAGTCTCAGCAACAACAACAGGCCGCTAAGAAACAACAGATGGAGCAGGCTCAGCAAGAGGCTCAGCGGCAACAGCGCGAGCCAGGCCAAAAGCGTCTGGAACAACAGCGCCAGGAGCAAGTCCTCAATCGACAGCGCTCGGAACAGCAACAGATGGAGCAGCGACGCCGACAAGAGCAGCAGCAGACATCCTCGCAGCAACGAATAGAGGAGCAGCGCCGCCAGCAGCAGGAGCTTCAGCAGAGATCCGGGCAGCAAAGAGTGGAGCAGCAGCGCAGGGCGCAGCAGGAACAGACGCAGCGATTGTCGCAACAGCGAGAACGGCAGGAGCGACAGTTCCAGCAGCAGCGGCTGACCCAGTACCGTCAGCAACGCGATCAGCTACAGCGCCTCGAATGGCAGAGGCGGTCCTCACTCGAGCGTCAGAGACGCTTGGCGCAGTTGCGATATCAGCAGCGCTATCTCGAGCAGATTCGCAGGGATCAGCTCCGACTCCAAAGCTGGAGCTTTTCGTACGCGCCTCCACAGTATCGCTACTACCGCGGTGGCAGATACTACCAGGTGAATCAATACGCCGCGGATATGCTCAGGCAGGCTGTCAGGAACGGCTATGAGGAAGGCGTCCGTGCCGGTCTATCGGACCGCGAGGATCGGTGGCGCTCTAACTACCAGGATTCCTATGCGTATCAGGACGCAACCTACGGCTATAGCGGTTACTATGTCGCTTTGAGCGACTACCGCTACTACTTCCGCGAAGGCTTCCGTCGCGGCTATGAAGACGGGTACTACGGTCGCTATCGATACGGAAGCAACTCGAATGGCGCGTTTAGCATGCTCGCGGGCGTTCTGCAGACGATTCTCAACCTGCAGGATCTATAAGGCAAAGGCCTTCGCAATGAAAGCGCCCGGCCCACTTCCCACAAGGGCAGTGGAGGCCGGGCGCTTTTTTTTCACAATGCATCAGGGCTGTTCGGATGGGACAAGCTCAAATCGTATCGCTGCTCCGTTACCATCCTACCCCATAGCACGTGCGCGGTTTCCTCTCTCTCGTTCAAGTCCAGCCGATAAGTTCGATCGCGCGATCGTGTGATCGGCTGCCGGGCACTCCGGAGACTCAGGGCCGGTTGCGCGCCGATGCGAGAGCCTCTTCCAGAGTCGTCACTTTGCCGTCGAGCTGAAGCTCATACACTTCGCGAAGTACTCGACCCATTTCCGGGCCGGGTGTGTGTCCTGCCTCAATCAAATGACGCCCCAGCAAAACAGGCGGCGGAGGGCCATGCTCGACCCCGAGTTTGCGCGCTCGCTCTATGAACCAATCTTCAGCGATCGAGGGCGATTCGGTCCCTCGCGCGAGCGCGCAAGCCTTCGCGACTCGATAGAGAAGATCGAGGTCTACCACTTGCGCCAGCCTTCGAAAAGCACCGTCCGACACTTCCCCGCGCGACTCATAAAACTGAGCCGGCCTGAGATGCTCGCGAACCAGCGCCAGCGCCTGCGACCGTGCGTCATACCCTGCCAGCGTGTGCAGTCCCAGCGTTTTCAAAACCGAGCGGGCCAGTTCCACACTCAACGCCGCATGATCATTCCATTCTGGTTCACTAAGCTCCGCCGCGATCGGTTTTCCAAGATCGTGACACATTGTCGCGAGCATAACGGCTATTCGCTCAGGTTTGGAGAGGTCGCGGGTGAGCTTTGACGCCTGGTCCAGGCTGAGCGCGGTATGAGTGAAAGCGGGGTCGTTCCCTACACGACCCAAGGCACCGAGCTCCGGAAAGAGCTTGTTGAGCACCTCGAGTTCCAACGCGGTCTGGAGCCCGATCGACGGATGGTCCGCGAGCAGGAGCAGCTTTTCTACTTCACCCCAAACGCGTTCCGAAGGAAGATCGGAGAGGTCTATGTTCCGACAAAGCTCGGCCGTCAGGGGTTCGACGGTCATCTCGAATCGCGCCGCAAGCTGAACCGCTCGCAGCACGCGCAGGCTGTCTTCTACGAATGTGTCTGGCGCCACGGCTCGCAACACCCGTCGCTCGAAGTCCTCCTTGCCGCCGTAGGGGTCGATCGTCTCTCCGGTCAACGGGTCGTACATCACGGCGTTTATGGTGAAGTCGCGGCGTCGGGCCGCCTCAGCGAACGACATTGACGGGTCGCCTTCAATCACGAATGCGCGATGACCGCGTCCAGATTTAGACTCGCGGCGCGGAATGGAAACGTCTATCTCAACACGCTCGTTATTTTGATCTGCGGGGTAAGGCGAGTCGGCGTCCCGCTCGGCGCTATCGACTTGACGTTGAAAGACGAGCTTGTACACCGAGAAGTGCTCGCCAACGGTGTTTACGCTCGCAATCGATTCCAGCACAGCTCGCAGACGCGCCGGGTCGAGGCGGTAAACCTCAATGTCGAAGTCTTTCGATTCGAATCCGTAAAGCCGGTCGCGCACCCAACCACCGACGATCAGGGCCCGCCCGCCGGCTTCGCGCACGGCTTCGCAGATTCTCAGCACTTGCTGATGCATTTACCGCTAAGGATAGCGAGGAAGGCCGAGCAACGAAAGGAATGATTGCGCGGCGCTGAATTGAGGAGGATCAGTGCACGCGGCCGGCCGCGCGTCACTGATCCTCTTGTGCCCCGGGCGGTGACTACTTCTTTCCGAACGAACGGACGTAAGCCACAAGCGCCTTGATTTCGTCCCCGCTCAGCTTATCGCCGTATGGAGGCATAGGCTTCTTGCCGTTCTTGATGGCGGCGGCCAGCTCGCCGTCGCTCTCTTTCTTCTGCCACGCGGCATCGGTGAAATCGCGCGCGCCTTTTATCTTGCCCTTGCCGTCCGCGCCGTGACAGGTGGCGCACTTGTTTGAAGTGAACAAGGCGACCGCATCTATGTTCGAAGCTGGTTTAGCGGTGCCTACTTTGTCATCTTTCTTCTTTTCGTCAGCCGGCTTGGCCGGTTGGTTCGTATTCGCGCTGGTTGAACCCGTGCTGGCCAGGGCCGAGTTCGCATTCGCGCTTGCCGAAGCGGGCGCCGCATTCGCGTTGGCCGCCGCCGGAGCGCTCTGGTTAGAGTTGTGGTTGGTTGTCTCTGACGTGCTGCAAGCGATAGAGAAAAGAGCTGCGGATGAAATGAGTAAAGCCGTCTTGAGGACCCTCATTGAGTCTCCTGTCGATTGAGTTTGGAGTTCCGCCAGCCGGCGGTCTTTTGGTTCGTCTTTGCTGTCAGCAACTTGGGTCAAGTCTTTTGGCTATGACCGATTCGATCTCAGGTATAGCAACGCGCTCTTGCAGCATTGTGTCGCGGTCTCGGATCGTCACTTGGTTGTCTTCAAGCGATTGATGATCTACCGTCACGCACAACGGCGTTCCGACTTCGTCCTGCCGTCGATACAGCTTGCCGATGCCTGCCGTGTCATCGTAGACCGCGCGCATTGCTCCCGTTCGCTGCAAACGCGTCTTGATCTCTTTAGCCAGAGTGACGATTCCTTCCTTGTTTTTCGCAAGCGGCAGCACCGCTACTTTGATTGGCGCCAGATCCGGGTGAAGCTTCAACACAATGCGCTTTTCCTCACGCACTCGCTCCTCTACGTAGGCGTCCATCATGAACGCGAGCACTTTGCGGTCAACGCCGGCCGATGGCTCGATCACATAAGGGAACACGTGTTGATTGCTCTCGTGGTCGAAGTAAGTCAGATCGGTCGTCGAGTCCGTGTTTAGGCGATTCCCCTCCGAGTCGACCGCCTTCTTCGAGTGCGCTCTCAAGTCGAAGTCGGTCCGATTCGCGATGCCTTCCAACTCGTCCCATTGCTTTTCCTCGTCTTCGCGATCGGGGAAGAACCGATATTGAAGATCGACACAGCGCTTCGCATAGTGAGCCAGTTCCTCGCGAGGCTGTTCGTACTTGCGCAAGTTTTCGGCGCGCATGCCAAGTTTGATATGCCAGTCATAGCGCTCGGCTATCCAGCGGTCATGCCACTCGCCGTCGTTCGGCTCGCCAGGCTTAAGGACTTGCGGCGGCTTGACAAAGTACTCGATTTCCATCTGTTCGAACTCGCGAGTTCGAAAGATAAAGTTGCCTGGCGTGATCTCATTGCGGAACGCCTTGCCGATCTGCGCGATCCCGAACGGCAGCTTGCGGTTCGTCGAGTCGAGCACGTTCTTGAAGTTGACGAAGATCCCCTGCGCCGTCTCCGGTCTCAGGTAGGTGAGCCCCGATTCGTCCTCGACCGGGCCAACTGTAGTGCGAAACATCAAGTTGAACTGCCGCTGCTCGGTGAGATCAGTCGAACCGCAAACCGGACATTTATCGCCTTCGATCTTGTCCGCACGAAGCCTTGCCTTGCACTTGCGGCAGTCGACGAGCGGGTCGGAAAAAGTCGCCTCGTGACCCGAGTACTTCCACGCGAGCCGGTTCATCAATATACCGGCGTCCAGCCCCACCATATCGTCGCGCTCATAGACCACCGAACGCCACCACGCACGCTTGATGTTGTTTTTCAGCTCGACCCCCAGCGGGCCGTAGTCCCACACGGAGCCCAGCCCGCCATAGATCTCGCTTGAGAGAAATGCGAACCCGCGCCGCTTGGCAAGACTCGCGATGGTTTCGATGTCAGTCATCGGGTTGCTGCGCCTTTACTGTTGAGAAAACCCGCCCAGGGTGAGTCACAAAATATACATCAGAGCCGAAGAAATTTGAAAGCTGGCCAAATCGCAGTGTCCTAATCCCTTGTTGAAACATAAGAAAACCCGCCGAGGGGTTACTTCAGATTATAGCTTTTACAGGTTGAATATCTTTGGGAGCCAAAAGTTGTGCTCGCTTCTATTATCTCATTGACTTGGTGCGGCTTTCTGTCTTGGTGTCTTCGTGGCAGATTCTCGCTCTTCGCGGCATCCTGCTAGAACACGAATCGCCGGTTGGTTGGATAAGACAGCACCTGCGACGATATTCTTTCGGAGAATTGATGAACATCGTCAAAACAATCTGCCCGGAGTGCTCGGCATCGCTCGAGTTTCCCTCCGATGTCGATAACGTAGTCTGTTCAGGTTGCGGCGCCACTCATCAAGTCAGAGATCACAACGGCGCGATCAGCCTTCGCGTGATGCGAACCGGCCCGGTGGATTGGCAGGACCACAGCGAGGCTCGGCAGCCAGCCGCGAGCATCCATCAATCCAGCCTCGCCGAGCTGGACGGGTTGATAGCCGAGATCGAGTCGGACATCGAAGCGGTTCGCGCCCGCCAGCAGAGCGGCCCGCTTCAACTGGGCTGCGCCGCCTTCGGCGTCTTTGGTTTAGTGCTGACGGTGATAGTTGTCTTCATGCTGGTAGGCCGAAGCCTGGTAGGCGGATGGGTGTTTTACCTGGCGCTTATATTAGTGACCCTCCTCGGAGTCGCCAGAGTGCGCGCGAAGCTCAAGGATCAAACCCCGGCCGCCCGGCTCCGAGCCGACCGGCAACGGCTTGAACAAACGCTAGTCGAGCTTCAAAGCGAGCGCTCGCGCCTCACCCAGTGAGCGTACGGTTCGTTGCCGTTCAAACAACCTGCACCTCGCGCTGCTCAAACAAATGATCGAGCCAGAGCGACGTCAGCTTCTCCGCTGCAGAATTTTGGCGCAAGCGCTGTCCGAGGAACCGGAAATCTACCTCGTCAAGCTTTTGGTCCTGATTGAAGCAACTGAACACCAACTGCTCTCGACCCGTCTCAGGATCGACATGCCGTTGCAAACACTGCGAGCAGACCTCCTTCATCATGCATTGCATCGGTGAGTTGATCGAACCAATCGCGATGTGATCTCTAAACAAGTCGTGGAGCAAGGCGTGTCGAGCCTGGCGGACTGCGTCCATCATTCGATCCGAGCCGATCGCGATCAGGCGATCAACTTCTTGAAGCGGGATTTCGGGCGCGCCTAACTCGCCGCGAGCGTATCGGTCCATCGCCTGAACGATGTTGCCAACGATGGTGCGATCCTGAGGGCGATGCGTCGGGATGGCAGGGCCTTCGTCGACGCTCCACACGACGATGTCGCAAGCCTCCTCGATTGCTCGGCGCTTGAACAAGTCGCTTGGGCGCTTGTAGCCGGCAAAGTAAATCACACGGTTGTCCGCTTTCTTCATCGCTGCCGCTATGGAAAACAACACGGCGTTGCCAAGCCCGCCTCCCGCAAGGAGCACAGTCTCGCGTTCGGGTATCTCGGTAGGCGTCCCGGTCGGGCCCATTAACACGATCTCCTCGCCGGGCTCCAGGGTAGAACAAAGCCTCGAAGATCCGCCCATCTCGAGCACGATCAGCGAAATCAGCCCGCGCTCCGGGTCA
Organism: Blastocatellia bacterium; assembly: GCA_049273855.1. Taxonomy (GTDB): domain Bacteria; phylum Acidobacteriota; class Blastocatellia; order UBA7656; family UBA7656; genus Onstottus_B. The sequence continues at coordinate 27,479 of JBASRN010000155.1, read as the reverse complement.
GTCCACGCGCCGGTCAGCGCCAGGCCTTCCATCGTGAGCCGAATCCCCTCGACGACCTCCGCCGTTCCTTCGTAGTTTTGCAGCCGATAGAACTGGCCTGGTCTGAAATTCCGCGCCGCCATTGGCGCGCGCACGATTACTTCGACTATGCGGTCTGCCAGACGAATCGCGTCAACAACAACAGCGCGCATTCCATCCTCGATCACCTCCGCGACCCGCACCCACGCATTCTCGCGCTCGGCTTGTTCCTCGAGGTCCTGCTCCCCTACTTCGCGTTCGAACAGCCGCGCGATCTCTTTGTATCCGTGCAGCGCCGAAGCCATCGCTTTCACTACGTTGCCGGCAAACACCGGATGCGCGTCGCCGTAGAACGTGATGAAGCGGCCACCCTGATGATAAGAGGTGAAGAACCCGGTCTCCCCCGGCTTCACCTTTTCCAGGTTGAACCTTCCATTCGCCTGTTCGACTGCGCGATGCATTGCGAAGCATGACTCCTTTTCGTCGATCACGAATGTGCCCGGATGCTCCTTTTCGTAGACGGCGTTCGGATGAGTGCCCGCAGCGACCATAACCGCGCGAGCTGGAAGGACGACCCTCTCGCCGGTGTCTTTCCACTTGCCGTCTACCAGCGACATGCGCGTGCACTCGAGTGCGCGCACGTGGTCGTGCTCGTCCAGCAGAGAAGCAACAGGGCTCATGCACTCGACGAAGCCGATACCTTCTTCAAGCGACTTGATCACCTCCTCATGATTGAGCCGGTAAGCAGGGGAATCCTGGAGGAGCTTGCGATAGGCGATCATGACTCCGCCCCAGGAGCGAACCAGCCGCGCAAAATCAGGGGGCCGGCCGGCAGCCGCGGCCGCGGCGCGCTCGGCGTGAACCATTCGCCCGTGATCAAGCCACGTACGCAGGGTCCGGGTCTCTTCTTCGTCGAGCTTGGCCCAGATCGCCTCTTCGGCGATGCGGCGCTTCAATCGCTCGAAACGCTCGAGCGCTTTCTCGACTTGAGTCACGTAATAGGCTTGCAGTTCGGTCGCTGTGTCGATAGCTGTCAGCCCTCCGCCGATCACCACCGCAGGCAGCTCGACCTGAACGTTGGTCAGCGAGTTCTTTCGATAAGCGCCCTGACCCTGCAAGCCCATCAAGAAATCCGACGCCATCCGCACGCCACGCGCGAGGTTGTTCTGCATCGATACGAGCGTGGGCCGGCCCGCGCCTGCTGCTATCGCGATGTGATCGAATCCAAGCGCCCACGCGTCGTCTATCGCGAGAGTGCCGCCGAAGCGAACGCCGTCAAGCAGACGAAACTTCTTGCGCCGCATCAGAATCACATAGTTGATGTCCAGGAAGTTCTTGTCCCAGCGAACGGTGATGCCGTATTCGGCGACCCCGCCAAAGCCAAGTGTAGGGCGCTCCGACAGCGGGCCTGCTATCTCGTCGATGTCGCGGATCGGTTGCGGTACGCGGCGCTTAGAGCCGCGTAGCTGTATTGCGAGCGGTTCGACCTTGAGGCCTTCGATGCCGACCACGCCGAAGCCCTCGTTCAGCAAATGCTGCGCGAGCGTGTAGCCCGCCGGTCCCATGCCAACCACGAGCACGTTCTTGCCGTTGTAACGGAGCGGGTAGGGTCTGCGCGCATTTATCGGATTCCACCGCGTCAGCAGCGAAACAATCTCGAAACCGTAGGGCAGCCGCAGCACTTCAGTGAGTATTCCGGTTTCGATCTGCGGAATATTCACCGGGTCCTGCTTCTGAAATATGCAAGATTTCATGCAGTCATTGCAGATGCGATGACCGGTGCCCGCGACCATCGGATTGTCGATCATTATCACCGCCAGCGCGCCAATCGGATGGCCGTCGCGGTACAGCTCAATCATCTCGGAGATCTTCTCGTCGAGCGGGCAGCCTTCAAGGGCGATTCCCAGCGGGTTGCAATCGATAGTCCCATCTTTCTTATGAAGGCCGGTCGAGCAGGAGTCTTTGCCCCGCTCGTGACAGGTCAGGCAGTAGTGTGACTCGCGCAGGTTCTCGCGCGGAGTGTACCGCGAGTCGGTCAGGTCGAACCCATCCCGGTGACGGCGAGTGTCGGGGGGACCCATGAAGTATTCGGGAAGATCGGCTCGCGGCCGTATGCGCGGAACCAGGTCATGATAGTCCGTCTTATGGACAAGATGAAGCGACGTGATCTGCCTTCGACGATTGGCGAGCGCGGGATGAAAGGCCAGAGCGCGGGCCCAGGCTTGTACGATGGCAAGCTTCCCATTGGCAGCCTCGCGCGTCTCCATGCTGCTTGAACTGTCCTCAGTAGCATCCTGCAGCGTCGTAGAGACGACAGCAAGCTCGCGCTCCGGGTCCGACGTGAGTGATGCGTCTGGCATCAACTGATCTATAACTTCGCGATAGCCAAACTCGAGGTCGACCGGATCGATCTGCGTGAGCTCTTCGGCCGTGGGCGGGTTCTTTAGAACGTGGCGCTCCACAAAGTTACGCTTCCACTTGAACACGATCTGATCTGCCCGCACGCGTTCGCACAGCGAGTTGTGTTCATTTTCGATTTGAAAAAGCCGCGCGATGAAGCTTCCTATATGCGGCGCGATTTTGATCAACAGATGCGATTCCCGGAGCCGATCGCGGTCTTTGCCACCCGAGTCTCGATACCGGATCAGGTCTTCAGCCAGCGCGGAATCGGAACTTCGAAGTTCGGTAATGAAAGCACGGTCGAGGGCTTCCACTCGTCGGACGCGATTCAGATCGGCGTATTTGAATCCCGGCACTCCAAGCTGCAGGTTCCAAGCCCTCGCCTGTTGTCGTGGGTTCTCCGGCAGATGTCTTAGGGCCATCGGTCTCCTTGCGCTTTGGTATCGATTCGAGTCCTTAAATATCTCAGTCCTGTCGCGCTTGAGTAAAGGGCTGTCTGCTATGGTCGGTACCGATTCGATAGTCGCACATTCTCGAACTTGAATATCGAGGTTGGCGCCGGTAACTAGCGCCGCCCCGGACCAGGGGTGAGGCTGGGAGCCGGGTTGCTCGCACCTGATCCCCGCTCGCGCAGAAAGGCCCGGGCGGTTCGGTGAGAACCCCCTCGGCAGCAACTATCGCCTCGGTCGTCCGCTCTCAGATAGCCCGCCGGTCCCTTCCGGCAACCCAGCTGTCCAGAGTCTCTCTCTTGACTCAGGGCCGGTTTCGCCATTAATATGCTTAAGATATATTAAATATTAAGCTAGCTAATAGAAAGGGTTGACAAGAATGGTCATCGAGGGTGCTGAAGCGGTGCTGGACGGGTTTGTCGAGGCGGTGTTCAAGGTGATTATCGAGAACCACCATAGGCATGTCGTTGAGTTGGACCTAACCCTGTCGCAGGCGCAGACACTGAGAATCCTGCGACGAGCGCCGCTTTTGACGACTAGGCTGGCCGCCGAGTTGAGGATTTCCGCGCCCGCGGTCACCCAGCTAACTGACCGGCTGGTCCGCAAGCAGCTGATCGACCGTAAGCCCGTTGCCGGGGATCGCCGGATGGTTTTGCTCTCGCTGACAGTTCGCGGAAAAGGGATAGTGGATGGATTCAAACGGAATCGGAACGAGGTATTTGCCGACGCCCTCGGCCACTTGAACCAGAGCGATCGGGTGGAGGTCATCGATGCATTAAGAAAGATATCCTGGGCGCTCGGGGCAGAGGCGCCCCGGCCCGAACCGGTCGAGCCGTCCCTGGTAACTAATGAGGGTCGGCCACCCGAGCCCGCGCCCGAAGCATCAAACCTGACGGCTGGAGCGAGACCAGTGCCGATGACAAGAAGAATCAGAATGGAATGGGACTGACCAGGAGGTAAAAACAAGATGAAGACAATCAACTCAAGACTAGTGATGCTTGTAGTTTCGTTGGTGGCCGGAGCTTCGATCGGCTTTGCAGCACCGCTGAGCGGAGCACCAGACGCCCAGACGATGAACAAAATACGGAAACAGCTGGTGACACTGCCCTACTACGGAGTGTTCGACAATTTAGCTTACCAGGTGGACGGCGACACCGTGACGCTATCCGGGCAGGTTGTACGTCCTATGACTCGCAAAGACGCGGAGCGGCGTGTTGCCAGGATCGAAGGCGTTCGAACGGTGGTCAACAACATAGAAGTGCTACCGGTTTCCCAGTTTGACGACTCGATTCGAGTGCGCACCTATCGCGCAGTGTTTCGCAGCGGAAGCCTCTATCGCTACGCTATGGCAGCGAATCCCTCGATTCATATCGTTGTCAGTCGAGGCCGGGTCACCCTGGAAGGGGTTGTGTCCAGCAGAATGGATAGCCAACTCGCTTACATGGCGGCCAGAGGAGTGTCGGGCGTCTTCTCGGTCACCAACAACCTGCGGGTTGAGAGCCGAAGCTGAGCGGCCGGACGAGTCTTTGATAAATGAACCGGGGGCCCGGATCGGGCGTTTAATCGCTCGGAAGATGATTGTCGTTTGAGAAGAATGCGCGGCGGGTGACGAGGTGCTCTCTCTTGTCACTCGCCGCCGTTCAGTCTATAAAAGGGAATGTTAAGACGATCGATGGAGGTTGAACAGATGGAAACGAATCCAAGGAAGGTGAAGGACGGATGGCGAGGGGCGTGGATTGTCGTATTGGCGCTCGCTCTGGCCATGGCAGCGGGGCTGGGTTTTGGAGTTCAGCTTAATGCCTCGGCGCAACAGGCGCAGTTGCCTTCACCGGCTGATCTGTCGCGGACTTTTATTAACGTAGCCAAACAAGTCAAGCCAGCGGTTGTGAACATCGACGTGGTCGAGAAGTCCAAGCGATCGACGGTGCGCATACCCGAAGGATTGCAGATTCCGGGCTTCCCGCCGTTTGGGGGTCAGCCCCGACGTCAGCGCGGGACCGGGTCCGGTGTGATCATAAGCGCCGATGGCTATATCCTGACCAATAATCATGTGGCGGCGGACGCCGAGCAGATCAACGTCAAGCTCGCCGATGGCCGCGAGTTCAAAGCAAAGCGTGTGGGCACCGATCCTGATACCGACCTCGCGGTCATAAAGATCGAGGCGGCAAACCTGCCTGTGGCGCATCTCGCAGACTCGGACAAGCTCGAGCAAGGCGAGTGGGTGATCGCCCTGGGTAGCCCGTTCGGACTCTCGCAAACGATGACCGCAGGGATTGTCTCGGCGACCGGCCGCGATCTAGGCGTAGGAGCGGGACAGTTTACGAATTACATTCAGACTGACGCTTCGATCAATCCGGGCAACTCCGGAGGGCCTCTGATCAACATGCAGGGTGAAGTCGTCGGGATCAACACCCTCATCTTTTCGCAGACCGGTACCAGTTCGGGAATCGGCTTCGCTATACCGTCAAGCCTTGCGGGTAAGATCTACGGGCAACTCGTGAAGAGCGGAAGGGTGACGCGCGGATTCCTCGGGGTCGTGTTGCAGCCAGTTTCGCCCGTCCTTGCGAAGACTATGGGGTTCGAGGGCACGGAAGGTGCGATCGTCAGCGACTTCGCAAAGGACGACAGCCCGGCTGCTAAAGCGGGGCTTCGGAGCGGCGACGTTATAGTCGAGTTTGACGGCAAGCCAGTGAAGTCCCCAAAACAGCTTACCGAGTATGTCGCCGATTCGCCGGTGGGCAAGGTGGCTCAGCTCAAATACGTCCGCGACGGCCGCTTTCAGACTGCCGCCGTGAGCCTTGGTGAGCGGCCGGCGCGACCGGATCAGGAAGAGGCGGAAGAGAGCGACGAGGGGGATGAGGACTCGGGTAAGCTCGGGGTCTCGACCACAAACGTGACGCCCGAGGTAGTCCGGACGCTCAAGCTCAAAGTAGCGAGCGGCGTGGTTATTCAAAGCGTACAGCCCGGCAGTCCGGCGGCCGAAGCGAATCTTCAAGCGGGCGACGTGATTCATCGGATCAACAGGATCCCCATCACAAACCGGCAAGACTTGGTTCGCGCCATGGCATCGCTGACCGGCGAAAAGGAAATTGCGATGCAGATCGAGCGCGGCGGACAACTCTCGTTTGTGTCGGTGACGATGGAATAATTGCCCAACCAGTTTGATCACCAAAGGCGGACGCCCTGAAAGCGCCGCCTTTTTTTTAAATGGGTGAGCTGAGGCCAACTGTCGAAGGCGAACTTCGTTCCGTATAATCGAAACTATGAAAATCCACAAGAGCCTGGTGCCAGTTACCGCAATCGTTATCCTGCTTTCATCATCTAACGCGTTCCGCATGCAAGCGGCCGGGCAAGACGATGCGCTGGTGGAACCGTTTTCCGCGAAGCTGACGGCAGAGCTGAAGCGGCTGCAGCAAGCGGCGCTTGGAAGCGACTACGCTTACCGCCAGGTTGCGTACCTTTGCAACAACATCGGCCCGAGGCTGAGTGGTTCGCCTCAAGCGGCGCAGGCAGTCGAGTATGTTGCTGCCGAAATGAGACGACTCGGGCTGGAGGTTCGGCTCGAGAAGTTGATGGTCCCTCACTGGGTGCGAGGCGTCGAGACCGGCGAACTGACGGAGTTCAAGGGTCAGGCGCCTAAGACCGCACAGAAGATCGTGCTCACCGCGCTCGGTGGGAGCACAGCCACCGGGCCCGAGGGGATATCTGCCGAAGTAGCCGTAGTCGAGAACTTCGAACAGCTTCGGTCAATCGGGCGCGCTGGGGTAAACGGAAAGATTGTTCTATTCAACGTGAAGTTCGACAAACAACTCGCGGCGCAAGGATGGGGAGGCGACGCTTACGGCCAGGCGGTCGTCTATCGCGGCGTTGGACAAAGCGAAGCGGCGAAGTTCGGCGCGATAGCCTCGCTTGTCCGCTCGGTGGGAGGCGCCGACTATCGTCTGCCGCACACCGGCTCATTACGATACGCGGACGACGCAGCGAAGATTCCGGCTGCTGCAGTGACCGCGGAAGACGCAGATTTGATCACCTACCTGGCAGCTCAGGGAAGGGTGCGAATGCACCTGACTCTCACGCCTCAAACCTTGCCCGACGAGCCGAGCTACAACGTGATTGGAGACCTCAGGGGAAGCGAGCATCCCGAGCAGATCGTCATCGTATCGGGGCACCTTGATTCGTGGGACCTCGGCACCGGCGCGATTGACGACGCAGCCGGAGTTGCAGTCGCTATGCAAGTCGCCCAGTTGTGCAAGCAGTTAGGACTTCGTCCGAAGCGAACAATTCGCGTTATCGCATGGATGAATGAGGAGAACGGCTTGATCGGCGGCAGGACTTATGCGGCGAATCGCACGGCTGAGATCGCGAACCATGTTGCGGCGATCGAGAGCGATCTGGGCGCGGGTCACCCGGTTGGGTTTTCCGGCCACGCAAGTTCAAAGGCGCTTATGATGCTCGCGGCTTTATCCGCGATTCTGCAAGCTTCAGGCGCCGGAGTGACGCGGCAAAGCGCGAACTCCGAGGGAGCGGATATTTCGCCGCTGGATGCCGCGGGTGTGCCGACGTTCGCGCCGATTCAGGACAATCGCACCTACTTCAACTACCACCACACCGCCGCCGATACGCTGGACAAGATCGTGCCTCACGAGCTCGCCGAGAACGCGGCTCTAGTTGCGCTGCTTGCCTACACTATCGCAAGCTTGCCGGAACGGCTTCCGCGCAGTTGAGATTGATACGGGCGTTGGGAGATCGCCACGATGTAAGGGTACCGAGATTCTCCTTTTGGAAACCAGAGCCGCCTCGATGATAGCTCTGTACTCATGCCGAGTAAATGGACGCCCTGACACCTATTCCGTCCAATCTTCCTCTTCCTCTTCCACGGCCACATCGAGTTCAATCGGGTCGAGGCCGACGACTTCCAATTGGGTGCCGCAGTCCGAGCACTCGACGACGTCGCCCTTGTCGCTGTCTTCGTCGACCTGGACTTCAGCATCGCACTCGGGGCAGGTTCCTCTTGGCATGTTATCTCTTCCTCCGTCGTTATCTCGCTATACCTTGCAAGTGCGGTTCCGGGTCACTGGAAGAATATCTAAACCGAAACCCTGACGATTTGCAAGAAGCGAGGGAGATCGCGTAGACGACAAGCGTGCTACTCGCAGCGTGCGAGTTGTTGCTCCGCGAGTTCGAGTCGTTCGCGTGCGATCTTAGCGGCCTCGCTCGCAGGAAAGCGCTTGATGATCGCTCGATAGGCCCACCCATCATAGACGTACTGACCGGCCCCTTCGTCGAAGTCGAAGGAGATTCGAAGCTTGCTGTAACGGTCGAGCACGGCATCATTGAGAAAATAGTCGCGCGGGCTGGCGTTAGCGGTTCTTGGGTCGATGGTTGCTGCGCGTTTGGCGGCCCGCTGGCTCAGCATTGGCGCTACCCGCTCTGCTTCGGCAGCCATCATGAGCAAAGCCCGTGGTACAAGTGCAGAGCTCCTAAAGCTCTCCGTCAGCAGCAAGCACAACGCGATTCGATCGAAGCCATCGCTTGCGTTTTCGGCGAGTTGCAACAATCGCTTGTCTTCACCGGCGCGGCCTGGGATGGCAACAGCCGAATTGTGTATCCAGCCTCGCGTTCGCCGTGTCACGGCGACTCGGTAGCACTTCGGCTGGGCGGCGACATCGCTGCTCGAACCGATGATATACACCGGCCGGCCCAGGCGAAGCCGCTGCACAACCTGCGATCTCACGTCGGCCCCTCGCCGGAGTACCGACAGCCTGTCATCCACAACAAAGGCTTTCACAAACCGTGCTGCGCGGACAGAGGGGATCGATCGCGACTGCTGGTGGAAGTGCCCCGTTTTCTGGGTCGTCGTCTGGGCTGCCGATGTAATCGGGAGGGCTAACACCGCAGCTAAGAGGATTCTCGTCTTGAGTGTGGGTCGCATAGTTTCTCCTCGAGAAAACGACGCCCACAGACCTTATAGACGGAAGAAAGGGGTGAAACAATTCAAAGGCTTGTGTTTTTCTTGTCGGGCGCACGCAGATTGACCGCCATCTGGCCGGTTGCTATAAACCTTGCGGCCCAACACTGCATCGCGCGGTAAGCAGAGCTTATGAACTTATGAACATCCTTGTCACGGGAGGAGCTGGTTATATCGGCAGCGTTGTGGCGGAGCGGCTGCTTGAGTTCGGGCATCGTGCGGTGATCTACGACAACCTTTCCGACGGGCATCGCGACGCGGTTCCGCCCGGGGCGACACTGGTTGTTGGCGATCTGAACGACGTTGAGTTGCTCACTGATTGCATTGACGCCCATCGGATCGAGGCCGTGATTCATATGGCCGCGAGTGCGCTCGTTAGCGAATCGATGACGAATCCGTCGAAGTATTTTCGCAACAACGTGGTAGCCGGAATCAACCTGCTTGATACGATGCTTGCTTGCGAGGTCAGTCGGATCGTCTTCTCGTCAAGCTGCGCGGTATACGGCGAGCCCGAGACTTCCCCGATCACAGAAGATCTTCCAAAGCGCCCGACCAGTCCCTACGGCGAAACAAAACTCGCCTTCGAGAATGTGCTGCATTGGTACGGCGTTGCTCATGGACTCAGATACGCGAGCCTTCGTTACTTCAACGCTGCGGGGGCGACTGCGCGCTGCGGCGAACATCATTCTCCTGAGACCCACCTCATCCCGAACGTTTTGAACTGCGCCCTCGGACTCACCCCGCACGTCGAAGTGTTCGGTGACGACTATCCGACACCCGACGGGAGTTGCATACGAGACTACGTGCACGTCACCGACCTCGCGGACGCACACATACTCGCTCTCGATGCGTTGGAAAAGGAGAGCTGCGTTCACAATCTGGGGAGCGGCAGCGGCTACTCGGTTCTTGAAGTTCTCAGCGCCGCGCGGAGCGTCACGGGCCACCCCATTGGCGTTCGCGTTACCCCGCGCCGGCCTGGAGATCCCGCCGTCTTGATCGCGAGTCCCGATAGAATCCGGCGCGAACTTGGGTGGAAACCTCAGTACACCGAGATCAACGCAATTTTGGAAAGCGCGTGGGTCTGGCGTCTGGCCCATCCCCACGGGTATGAACACTAGTATCCGGTGTCTCGCCCGGGGTTTCCCGCGCCATTTGCCGCACATGCCCAATGGCCAAAGCGCTGATGCTTTTTCAATGATAATGCGCGAGAGGAATTGCTTCGTGAAGCAGGCTCCGGCGGGGTATTACGCTTGACTGGGCGACCCGGGGTAGTGGGGTAATAATGTGTTGATGCCTGTGGCGGCCTCTCCTGCCACGAGTCACTAGAGTACAAAGCCGCACAAAGAAAGCTTTGTGGGCCTTCGTGTCCTTGGTGACTTAGTGGCGAGACTCTTCTCAACACGCTATTGCACCACTACCGCGCCCGGGCGTAGCTTGACAATAAAGAACCCCTTTCGTATGCTTTCCGTTCGTCTTCATTACCGGTTATTTGGAGATTCGTAACATGCAGACATACGTTCCTTCGGGCAAGGACCTGGAACAGAACCGCAAGTGGTTCATCATCGACGCTAGCGGAAAGACTGTGGGCCGTCTCGCGACTCATGCTGCGCGCATTCTGATGGGAAAGAACAAACCCACCTACACGACCTTCATTGACATGGGTGACCATGTGGTGATCATCAACGCGGAGAAGGTTGTATTCACCGGTAACAAGCTGCAAGACAAGCTCTACAGACATCACACCGGCTGGCCCGGGGGCTTGAAAGAAGTCAACGCCGCGAAGCTGATGCAGAAGCATCCGGAACGCATACTCGAGTTTGCGATTCGTGGGATGTTACCCAAAAACAAGCTCGGCAGGAAAATGGGTAAGAAGCTCAAGGTCTACGCCGGCACGGACCATCCGCACAAGGCGCAGCGGCCTGAGCCACTTGAACTGTAGAAGTTGATGGCCCGAGTCGTAAAACTTGCGGCCAGTGATTTGGAGGAGAGCTAACAGTGGCAGAAGCGATTCAAAACTACGGCACCGGCCGCCGAAAGAGTGCGACCGCGCGTGTCTTCATCAAACCGGGCACCGGTGAGATCGTCGTCAACAAGCGAAAGTTGGAAGAGTACTTTCAAAACGAGACCCACCGAATGGTGATACGCCAGCCGCTCCAGTTGACCGACTCGGCCGGCAAGCTCGACATATTGGTGAACGTTGCGGGCGGTGGACCGGCGGGCCAGGCAGGCGCGGTGCGTCACGGCATAACCCGCGCACTGATCGAGATGAACCCCGAACTCCGGGCCAGGCTTAAGAAGGCCGGCTTCGTGACTCGAGACCCGAGAGCGAAAGAGCGAAAGAAATACGGACAGAAGGGTGCGCGCGCGAGATTCCAGTTTTCGAAGAGATAGCCTGATTGCGGAATGCGGATTCGATCCGCTATCCGCAATCGACTGATTCCATTGCCGGCTAACGATTGGTTGTTCCAGCAGGACAATTGGGACGCGAGCCGGTGAGTACATAAACCAATTCAACTTCAGGAGGATCGATTGGCTACTGTAACAATGAAAGAGCTGCTTGAAGCTGGCGTCCATTTTGGGCACCAGGTCAGGCGGTGGAATCCGAAGATGAAAGAGTACATCTTCGGCGAGCGCAACGGAATCTACATCATTGACCTTCAAAAGACGCAGCGGCTTTTCAAGGAAGCGGTCAAGTTCGTAACCCAGCAGGCGATGGATGGCAAGAGCTTTATGTTCGTCGGCACAAAGCGTCAGGCACAGGACGCGGTCGAGGAAGAGGCAAAACGCTGCGGCCAGTACTACGTTAATCAGCGTTGGCTCGGCGGCTTGCTTACCAACTTTCAGACGGTTCAGAAGTCCATCCAGCGAATGAAAGACATCGAAGCGATGCGGACCGACGGGCGCGCCGATGCGCTCACCAAGAAGGAGCGGCTCGGGCTTGATCGAGAGCACGCGGCGCTCGAGAAGAACCTGGCGGGCATACGCGATATGCGAAGCCTGCCCCACGTCATCTTCATCATCGACTCAAACAAGGAAGAGATCGCGGTTCACGAGGCGAACAAGCTGGGCATCGCAACGGTAGCCATCGTTGACACAAACTGCAGCCCTGACGGTATCGACTACATCGTGCCCGGCAACGACGACGCCTTGCGGGCGGTTCGATTGTTCGCCGCCAAGATGGCTGATGCGATCATCGAGGGCCAACAGATGTTGAGAGAAGGCGGCGCCGAAATCGGCGAGATCGCCGAAGGCGCAGAAGCCGCCGTCAGCCCTGAGACTCCTCGCGAAAAGAGCGAGCGCCGCGAACGGGGCCGAGGGCGTGGCGAGCGCCGCGGCCAGCGGCGGACAACGTATGTGCCGCCGGGCGCGCCTTCGATTCCAGATCCGGCTGTCGTTGTTGCCCACGAGGCTCCAATGGTCGAGGCAGCTCACGCCGCGGTCGAAGCCGGCGAGGCTCCGGGAAGCGAGCTCACTCCTGCCGCAGTCGACTCTGGTGAAGCTCCGTCCGTCGGGAAAGAAGGACTTGATACGGCACCGCTCGAGATGCCCCGGGCCGTCGAGACGGCACCCGACGCGGCATTAGAAGCTCCGAAGGCAGAGAAGGCCGAAGTCGGAGAGTAAGGCAAAGGGCAAAAACGCAATAGGCAAAGTGATGGCGCCGGACCGCTTGTTTTCGACGCGACGCCGTTTCTCCTTTTGCTATTTTCCTTTTGCCTTTTTCGTTGGCTGCAAATCGTAATCTTACAGGGAGAGACACGTCGTAATGTCAAACGCGATAACACCCCAAACGATAAAAGCGCTGAGAGAGAAGACGGGCGCCGGCATGATGGAGTGCAAAGCCGCGCTTACCGAAGCCGAAGGTATGGAAGAGAAGGCAATCGAGATACTGCGCAAGCGAGGGCTCGCAAGCGCGACCAAGAAGGCGGGCCGCGTGGCCGCAGAGGGCCTCGTGCATTCGTACATCCACGCAGGCGGGAAGATAGGCGTGCTGGTCGAGGTAAACTGCGAGACTGACTTCGTCGCGCGCGGCGAAGAGTTCCGCTCGTTTGTGCACGATCTGGCCATGCATATCACCGCTGCTGAGCCCCGCTTCAACACCAAAGAAGAGGTCCCGGCTGAGGTACTGGACAAGGAACGCGAGATTGCGCTCGAACAGGCAAAGCAGGACCCCAAGAACGCAAACAAACCTCAACAAGTTCTCGACAAGATAGTGGAAGGCCGAATGAGCAAGTTTTATCAAGAGGCTTGTTTGATGGAACAGCCTTTTGTCAAGGACCAGAACGTTACCGTAGGCCAGTTGGTGACCTCGATGATTTCGAAGACCGGAGAGAACATAAGGGTGCGGCGTTTCACTCGGTTCAAGATGGGTGAGGGCCTCGAGAAGCGGACCTCGGACATAAGCGCCGACGTTCGCGACCTACTCGGCGGCAGTGAATAGTTGACAAAAAGCCTCTCGCGAGAGAGGCTCTTTTTTCTGCCCGAAGAAGCGCGCGCCGTCTGGAACAACTCATTTGTTGAAAGCCGGAAGCCGGATATGTCTACAAAACCAGAGCCAGCCTACAAACGCGTTCTTTTGAAATTGTCAGGTGAGGCGCTAATGGGCGAGCAAGGCTACGGCATAGACCCCGCGACGATCATTCGGATAGCGTGTGAGATCAAAGACGTTCACGCGCTCGGAGTCGAGGTGGCGATCGTTGTTGGGGGAGGGAACATCTTCCGCGGCGTTGCACTTTCCGCGCGCGGCATGGACCGCGCGTCGGCAGATTCGATAGGAATGCTGGCGACTATGATCAACGCGCTGGCGCTTCAAGACGCGCTCGAGAAGCAGGACGTGTTCACCCGAGTGATGTCGGCCATCGAAGTTAACAAAATCGCCGAGCCTTTCATTCGCCGCCGCGCAATTCGTCACGTGGAAAAGGGTCGCGTCGTCATTTTCGCTGCGGGCACAGGCAATCCCTACTTCACCACCGATTCCGCCGCAGCCCTCCGAGCGCTTGAGATCAAGGCTGACGCAATCTTAAAAGCTACAAAGGTCGAAGGAATATACACCGCCGATCCGGCTACCGACCCGACAGCTACGATGTTCGAACGGATAACCTACCTCGACGTGATCCAGCGAGATCTGAAAGTCATGGATACATCGGCGATCAGCTTGTGCCGGCAAAGCGGAGTGCCGATTCACGTTTTCAACCTTCACACACCCGGCAACATCGCCCGTGTAGTCCGCGGCGAAAGGATCGGCACGGTCGTCTGCGGTGAGGCGGAGTCGCCCGAATCAAGAAGCCAGTCCGGCTCGTGAATGGTCGTTCGAAGCTCTCAGCCGGAATGCAACCTTGCCTTATCTGACCACCAAAATCTAAAATCCAGGATCCACATCGGAACCCGGCGGAGGATTTGCGAATGGAGATCAAAGAAATTATCAATGACGCTCGCAGGCGGATGGACAGTGCGGTCGAGGACTCGGGCAAGAAATTGGCGACTGTCCGGACCGGGCGAGCTTCGGTATCGCTGTTGGATAGCGTGACTGTCGAGTACTACGGCTCTCAGATGCCCCTGAACCAGGTTGCGACGATCCACGCGCCCGAACCCACGATGTTGACCGTCCAGCCTTTTGATCCCACCCAGCTGGCAAACATCGAAAAAACTATTCGCGCTTCGGAGCTTGGCTTGAATCCCGCTAACGACGGCAAGCTGATTCGCGTACCCATCCCGCCGCTAACCGAAGAACGCCGAAGGCAGATGGTCAAGGTCGTACACGAGGTAGCTGAGGATCATCGCACCGCTGTCCGCAATATCCGTCGCGATGCCAATGATCATTTGAAGAAGATGCTCAAGGACAAAACGCTCTCCGAGGACGCCGAGAAAGACGGTCTCGACCAGATTCAGAAGCTCACCGATCAACACATCACGCGCATCAACGAAGTCTCCGAACACAAGGAAAAAGAAGTGATGACCGTCTGAGAGTGAAGTGATCCGCGAATCCGATGCGCCACTCGCGCAAATCAGGTCAACGAAGATAGCGGATGACCAGTTTGCGCTCGGAATCGGAAACGTAATAGATATCGACTTCGACCGCGCCATCGGGCGCGAACCCCAGGCGCTCAGCCCACTCGACCACAACAACACCCTTCTCATCTTCAAATATCTCAGCAAGACCAAGATCGGGACGCGCGGCCGATTCAAGTCTGTAGAGATCGACGTGATACAATCGCAATCGCCCCTCGTGGACGTTGATCAACGTGAAGGAAGGGCTCGTAACGTCGGCGGGGTTGAGACCGAGACCTGCGGCGATGCCTTTTGCAAAGACAGTTTTGCCCGCGCCAAGATCGCCTTTCAACAAAAGGACCGCGGGCTTATCGAGTTGTTCTCCGAGCCGGCGACCAAGCGCAAAGGTTTCGTCGGGTGAATGCGTGTTGAACTCGCCCGCGATCTTCATCTCTCCAGGCGTTCCCCCTCGCCGCCAATCTCGATAAATGCGTCGCCGAGGCAGGAAGTGATATCGGAAGCGATCATCGCGCGAGTCCCAAGCCTCGATGCTGCGATGTCGCCCGCCAGGCCGTGCAGATAGACCGCGGCGATCGTTGCGCCCAACGGGTCATCCAGCTTCTGCGCAAGCAATCCTGCGATCATTCCGGTCAACACGTCGCCCGAGCCTCCCGTAGCCATTCCCGAGTTGCCAGTCGGGTTCACGTAGACTTCGCCCTCGGCCTCGGCGATCAATGTCCCGCTTCCCTTCAAGACAAGGATGACTCCGTGAGAAGTGGCGAACTCGCGGGCAATCTCGATCCGATTTCGCAACACCTCGGCGACAGACTTACCCGCGAGCCGCGACATCTCGCCTGGATGGGGTGTGAGAATCAACGGCAGGCTGGCGCTCGGGCGAAGGGTTGCGTCCCATGGCGCAAGCGCGTTCAAGGCGTCGGCATCAGCGACCATTTGGCGTTCCCGATTCTCTACGACGGCGCGGACAAGCTCGCGCGTTGATGTCTCGGCCGATCCAAGCCCCGGTCCGATTGCGACCACGTCGCGTTCGGCTCCGAGCCTTCGCACTTTATCCGCAGCTTCGTGCGCGACGGAACCCGAGCCGGTCTCCGCTAGCGGTTCTGTCATGCATTCGGGAATCGCTCTGGAAGCGACGATCGGTTGCGATGATACGGGCGTTGCAAGGGTGACCAGGCCGCATCCCGCGCGCAAGGCTGCTTCTCCTACCAGGCAAGCCGCGCCTGCTTTTCCTCGCGAGCCAGCGACAACCAGCACCTTGCCCACGTCGCCCTTGTTCGCGTGCGAGCTTCGCCTCGACGCTTGAAGCCATCCTCTAACATCACTTTCCTCGATCAAGTTCAGCTGCGAGCCCGCTGAGTTGATCAACTCGTCCGGTGATCCTATTCGAGCGACGATCAACTCGCCGCACCAGGCGCGAGCCGGCGCAAGCACAGTCGCAACTTTTGGCGCAGTGAACGTGACCGTCAGGTGAGCGCGCACGGCGGGGCCGATCAACTCGGCCGAGTCCGAAGCCAGGCCGGAAGGAACATCAACCGAGACGACGCGAGAGCGGTCAGCGATCTGGTTTATCCGGCTTATTGCTTCTTCGAACAAACCGCCCACCGGCCGAGTTAGCCCCGTCCCGAAGATCGCATCAATGACCAGATCATAACCGTGTTCAGCCGCTGCCCTGTTTAGCGCGTCCGAGTTTTCGAGTTCCCCGAAGTGAAGCGTTGAGCCGGCGGCATCAGAGATCACCTTCGCGCGTTCGAAGTTTGCTCGAGCGTCGCCGCGGGTCTCGCTGATTCGGCCGAGGAGCCACGCCTCGACCGACGCGCCCCTGTTATTCAGCAATCGGGCAATAGCGGCGCCGTCTCCGCCGTTGTTCCCTCGCCCGCAGACTACCAGAACGTGGCTGCCGGTAACCCCTCCAAACTTCTTCTCGATGGCTTCGACCGTTCGATTAGCGGCGTTCTCCATTAGCTGCAAGCTTGGCACGCCGTGTAGCTCGGTCGTGAGGCGATCGACCTCGCGCATCTGGGCGGCCGAGAGGATCTTCATAGTCGCGATGATAGGCGAGGGTTGATGGGCTGTCAAAGTTTGGCTTTTCCCAAAACCGGTACGGGCGTCCCTGTTAGCTCGCCATGGTTGTGAGACGCTCTTTACGCGGCGAGAGGGGACGCTCGTTGAGAGAGCCTGTACAGGTCACGGCGGATCCGTTCTGTATTCAATCAAGAAACATAACCGAGTACGAGCCAGACGATGATTAGTATTCACTTGGGACCGGAAGAATGGTATAAGCCCGTGTGACTGTTTGCCCCGCTTGATGAAGTTCCGGATGCTTCGTTTTGATTCAATCGTACCAGCACCCGCTTTCAGATGCGCGTTCGGCCTCTTAGTTCAAAAGAGCACTTGCCACGTAGGCGAAACGGCTCCTGCTGGATTTGAGCGAAGCCTCGAAGCAGGCGAGGCAGGGGGGAGACTGACAGATGACCGACACCGACTGGGCCGGTCTGCTCGGTGAAGAGGACGTAGAGGGCCTCTGGAACGGGCTCTATCATCTGGTCTCGCGGCATCCGGGAGTTCGGCCGCTTCACTTTGCGACCGATGGGGCAGCCGTCTCTTCGCAGACTGAGATCAACGCGGATCTTGCGCAGGAGTTGTTCCTTGAGTTGTTTCAGAAGCAGCGCTTCGATCACTACTTCAACAACGGCTACACCAGCTCAGCGATTGAAAGCGAGCTCGCGCGAATAGAGATTCCGAACCTTGTGGGCGCGCGGCTCCGAAAGCGCTATCCCGAGTCGTTTCGAATGGCGCGCAGAGTCAGCTCGCTGCTAAAGACGAGCGAACGGTTTCGGCGACTCGGCAGCGAGGCAGCAGACAACGAAGGTTCAGCCTCAGCTCCCAATGCCACCCCCAAACGCCGAGGACGCCCTAAGACAACCCCGACCGAAGAATCCACACCGTCCGTTCTCATCGAAGACGACGATGACATCGAAGTGCTCGGGGTCTCGCCTGAAGACGAGTTTGCAGAGCCAAAGAGCAGTGCTCGCGCTCGCGGTGAGCACAGGCGCGGGCGAATGGTTAATCAAGTGTATGGGCTTCGCGTCTGGGCAGCTTCCAAGCCGCTTCGCGATTCGGGCCACTTCACCGAGATGATCAAGTCGGTGCCGATGAGGCGGCGCGACACGCGGCTTGTCGGACGCACGGGAACTTCCCAGCTCATCCTCTCAAATCCAGATCTGGAAGAGCTGATCGTCGAAGTGTTAACCACGATCGACTCGCCCGCCGACGTTCGCACGCTTCGGCAACTGGTGCTTTCGAAGATCCCGTTGCAAGACTATAACGTCGCGTCGCTCGATGAGGAATTGAGCACCGGCAACGATGGCTCGATGCTGCGTCGAGAAGCGCGCGACACCCGAGAAACACCGGAGGACGCATTGCTGCGGGTTGAGCAGGACGAGCGAGCTGCAGAGCTAGCCGGCGAGTTCCTTGTGCAGCTTCGCCGGGTGGTGAACAACAACCAGCGGCGGTACGAGAGGTTGTTGTCAACGCTGTGGTATTGCTACTACGACACTGAGAACCATTCCCAATTGGAGATCGCGCGCCGGCTTGGGGTATCCGATTCGCTGGTGAGCGACAGCCGCAAGTTGATTGAGCACGAGCTGAAGAAGCTGAAGCTATCAATGGAAGAAGGCGCGGTCTTTTCTGAGTCTCTTCAACGACTGCTAACGCCGTCCGTTCAGATTCATTAGCACGACCCAATGCGCGTTGGCCTGGCTCGCGCCTCGTGCTAAGATGGCGGCATCGTGCGAGATAAGATCCAACTGAGCATCATTGCCCCGGAGGGCAAAGTATTTGAGGCTGATGTCGATCGGGTCGAAGTTCCCGGGCTCGACGGCGAGTTAGGCATACTGCCGGGACACACCGAGATGATCTCGCTCCTGAAGCCGGAGGGGCTTCTGACGTATCACATGGGCTCAAATGCTGGCGAGATTTCGGTCGATGGCGGATTCGTGGAAGTCGGCCCGGACCGAGTTGTCGTGCTGGCTAATAAGGCCGAGGCGTCGGACCTAACCGCGAACTAACCAAATACGAGCTAACTAGCCCAGGCTCAGATTCAGGAATCGTCATTCAGTTCCTCAAATCAATCCAGTAGTCATCCACGCTGAACATCATGAACGGTTGAGAGTTCAAACGTTCAGGTTGCCGAGTTGAGCCGGCAAGCTTAGGTTGAACTCTAAGCATCAGACCATCGACTTGGCGGTATTTTGGTTGCTTTCGTCGGGCCACGCTGCATTTAATAAAGAAACAAGGTTAGCCAAGCTCTCCAGCGTGCAGCCTGCAATCTTATGAGCCTGGGCCAACCTAAATGCGCTGGAGCCGAAAGTCCAACTAGCTTGAAAAACGCGGCTCAAACACATATTCTGGCGATCTGCCATTCTGAAGAGGGAAGGTTCTGCTTATGGCCGACTTTGATTTGACAGAGCACGAGATCACCGTCGCGGACATTCGCCGGAACCTCCCGCCGGCGTCTTTGTACGAAGATGCGGTTCGGTTTGATTCGCAAACACGTATCGCGTCCAGCGGGTCGCTCGTTGCTTATTCGGGTAGTAAGACGGGCCGATCGCCCAAAGACAAACGCATTGTGCGTCGCCCCGAATCAGAAGCCAACATCTGGTGGGGTTCGGTCAATATCGCGCTCGAACCGACGGCCTTCGAGATCAATCGCGAGCGCGCTAAAGACTATCTCAACACGCGAGACTATATCTACTGCGTAGATGGGTTCGCAGGATGGGACCCTGAGCACCAGATCAGAGTACGGGTGATTTGCGCCCGCCCTTATCACGCGCTCTTCATGCATACGATGCTCATTCGGCCCACGAGCGAACAACTGGCCAGCTTCGGCAAGCCTGACTACGTCATCTATAACGCGGGGCAGTTTCCTGCAAATCGCTTCACCGCCGGGATGAGTTCGAACACCAGCATCGATCTCGACTTCGATAGGGGCGAAGTCGTTATCCTGGGATCGCAATATGCCGGTGAGATGAAGAAGGGCGTCTTCACGATCATGAATTACCTGATGCCCGGGAAGGGCGTTCTTTCGATGCACTGTTCGGCTACTGCGGATCCGCAGACGGGACGATCGTCGATCCTGTTTGGACTCTCAGGCACGGGTAAGACGACGTTGTCGGCTGATCCAAAGCGGCAACTCGTGGGCGATGACGAGCACTGCTGGACCGACAGTGGGGTTTTCAACATCGAGGGCGGCTGCTATGCGAAGACCATTGACCTAACCGCCGAATCCGAACCCGACATTTACAACGCTCTGCGGTTTGGCTCAGTACTTGAGAATGTAGTGCTCAACGAGGACCGCAACGTTGACTTCACAGATTCGACTATAACTGAAAACACGCGCGGAGCTTATCCGATCGAGTACATCAAGAACGCCAAAATTCCATGCCTCGCAGGTCATCCGACCGACATCATCTTTCTCACCTGCGATGCGTTTGGTGTGTTGCCGCCGGTGAGCAAACTGACGCCTGAGCAGGCGATGTATCACTTCATCAGCGGCTACACAGCCAAAGTTGCCGGCACCGAAGTTGGAGTCACCGAGCCAGCGGCTACCTTCTCGCCGTGCTTCGGCGGGCCCTTCATGGTTTGGCATCCGACAAAGTACGCCGAGCTGCTGGCGGCTAAGATCAAACAGCACGGTGCGAACGTCTGGCTGGTGAATACCGGCTGGAGCGGCGGTTCCTACGGCACGGGCGCGCGCATGAAGCTTCGATTCACGCGCGCAATAGTCGACGCAATTCACAGCGGGGTTCTGGCGGACGCGCCTACTCAGCCCGATCCGTTCTTTGGCATCAGCGTGGTCACTGAGTGCCCGGCAGTGCCAAACGAGATCTTGATACCTCGAAACACCTGGGCAGACAAGTCGGCTTACGACGCCACTGCGCGCAAGCTCGTGAATCTGTTTAACGACAACTTCCGCCAGTACGAGGCCGGCGCTGGTCAGAAGTTGAAAGAAGCAGCGCCAAGAGCTTGATCTCGCAGAACTGAATTTGTTCACCGCGGGCCGCCGGCTCAAGAGTCAGCAAGGCGGCCCGGTCGTGTCTGATGCAACTCTTTGCGGTGGGCAGGAGCGGTGGGAGCTCGACTGAGCGACGATAGCGGTAGAGGAGGCGAATGGCGATTCACCCTCTGGCAGGCAAACCGGCGCCGGTTGAGATGCTGATCGACACGGCTAAGCTTGAGCGCGAGTACTACGAACGCGAGCCGGATTCGAGCGATCCGCGCCAACTTGTGAGCTTCGGCACGAGCGGCCACCGAGGCACCGCGCACGCGGGGAGCTTCAACCAGGCGCACGTTCTGGCTATCACTCAAGCCATCTGTGATTATCGACGCGTCCAACAGATTCACGGCCCAGTTTTCATGGGTAAGGACACGCACGCACTGTCCGGTCCGGCCGAGCGTACCGCGCTTGAAGTCCTCGCGGCTAACGAAGTCGAGACTATCATCCAGCGCGATGACGGGGTAACTCCAACGCCGGTTATCTCGCGCGCCATTCTGGTCTATAACCGAGAGAACAAAACAAACCTCGCTGACGGAATCGTCGTCACGCCTTCGCATAATCCGCCCGAGGCGGGAGGCTTCAAGTACAATCCGCCAAACGGCGGACCCGCCGAGACCGAGGTGACTTCGTGGATCGAGGACCGCGCGAACGGGTTGCTTCACGCGGGAAACCGCGATGTGAAGCGGATGCAGTTCGCCGCAGCCATTCGCGCCAGCACGACCCACGAAGAGGATTTCATTCTGCCTTACGTCGAAGACCTGAGCAGCGTGGTTGATATGGACTCGATACGCGAAGCTGGTCTAAAGCTCGGTGTTGATCCACTGGGCGGAGCTTCGGTGCACTACTGGGAGCCTATAGCCGAGATCTTCAAGCTGAATATCACGATTGCGAACCCAAAGATCGACCCAAGATTCAGTTTCATGACCCTGGACCACGACGGCGAGGTGAGAATGGATTGCTCGAGCCCGTATGCGATGGCAAGCCTGGTCAAGCTCAAGGACCAGTTCCAGATCGCGTTCGGAAACGATCCGGATGCTGATCGCCACGGCATCGTTACACCGGCCGGGCTGATGAATGCGAACCACTATTTGGCAGTCGCAATCCGTTTTTTGTTAACTCATCGCGCAGATTGGTCCCCTCGCGCAGCGGTCGGCAAGACGCTGGTAAGCAGCGGTATGATCGATCGAGTGGTGCAGCGCGCCGGGCGGCGATTGCTAGAGGTTCCAGTGGGGTTTAAATGGTTCGTGCCCGGATTGTCGGATGGCTCCCTCTGTTTTGGCGGTGAAGAAAGCGCCGGCGCGAGCTTCTTGCGCGAGGACGGCACCGTCTGGACGACGGACAAGGACGGCCTGATTATGGATTTGCTCGCGGCAGAGATACTCGCGCGCACTGGAAAGGATCCAGGTGAACATTTCAACGAACTCATAGACCTGTTCGGAGAGCCTCACTATACCAGGATCGACGCGCCCGCGACGCCAGAGCAAAAATCGCGATTGAAGCAACTGAATTCGCAAGCGGTCAGAGCGTCTGAGCTTGCGGGTGAGCCGATAATCGCGAAGCTGACCAGAGCGCCGGGCAACGGAGAGCCAGTAGGCGGATTGAAGGTCGTTGCTAGTAACGGCTGGTTCGCGGCGCGGCCGTCGGGCACCGAAAACATCTACAAGATTTACGCGGAGAGTTTTACCAGCCAACAGCATCTCGAAGCGATTGTTCAGGAGGCGCAGCGGATCGTCCGCGATGCAATGGGAAGCTATGCCTAGACGGAGAGGTTGATTGATGATGAAAAAGTTGGTTCTGATTCGTCACGGACAGAGTACTTGGAACGAGGCGAACCGCTTCACCGGGTGGACCGATGTTGACTTGACCGAGCAAGGACGAGCCGAGGCGAAAAATGCGGGTGCGCTGCTCCAGGAGGTAGGCTTGTCATTCGACTTTGCATACACGTCCGTGCTGAAGCGCGCGATCAGGACTCTTTGGATCGTTCTGGATGAGCTAGACCTGATGTGGATTCCGGTCGAGCTCTCATGGCGGCTAAACGAGCGGCACTACGGCGCGCTTCAAGGATTGAACAAGGCGGAGACGGCGGCTAAGTTCGGCGAAGAGCAAGTGAAGATTTGGCGGCGGAGTTATGACATACCGCCCCCGCCCCTTGAGAAGACCGATCCGCGGTATGCTGGTAGCGATCCCCGCTATCGAAGCCTGAGCGAAGCAGAGATCCCCTTGACCGAGTGTTTGAAGGATACGGTCAATCGTTTTCTTCCGTATTGGCACGAGGTGATCGTTCCGACGATCCACTCCGGAAAGCAAGTGTTGATCGCGGCGCACGGAAACAGCTTGCGCGCGCTGGTGAAGCATCTGGACGATGTTTCGGACGAGGAGATAATCGGACTGAATATTCCGACTGGCGTGCCGCTGGTATATGAGATGGATGAGCAACTCAGGCCTATCAAGCATTACTTCCTGGGCGATCCCGTGGCCATCGCGCGTGCGATGGAGGAAGTAGCAAGGCAGGGCAATGCCAAGTAGGAACAAGCCGAGTTCACGAATCCAACGTCCATAACCCGGTTCGACCGATAACCCCTTGAGTGCTAAGCGCTCGCGGCCATCTGTTTCGCCTTCTCGCGAGCCTCCTCAATCGTCCCAACCATGTAGAAAGCCTGCTCTGACATGTCGTCATGGTTGCCGTCTACGATTTCGCGGAAGCCACGAATCGTGTCTTCAAGCTTGACATACTTGCCTTCCAGGCTAGTGAACTGAGCTGCAACAAAGAACGGTTGCGAAAGGAAACGCTGGATCTTGCGCGCGCGCGCGACAATGACCTTATCGTCTTCTGATAGCTCGTCATAGCCGAGAATCGCAATTATGTCCTGGAGCGACTTGTATCGCTGCAGAATCTCCTTCACCGCCTGAGCCGTGTTGTAGTGATCCTGACCGATGATCAACGGGTCCAGCAGTCGCGACGAGGAAGCCAGCGGATCTACGGCGGGATAGATTCCAAGCTCGACGATCTGCCGTGAGAGAGCAGTCACTGCGTCGAGGTGTGCGAAGGTTGTAGCCGGCGCCGGATCTGTGTAGTCATCCGCAGGAATGTACACGGCTTGAATGGACGTGATCGAGCCGGTCTTGGTCGAAGTGATGCGCTCTTGCAGTTCGCCCATTTCGGTGGCAAGCGTCGGCTGATATCCTACCGCCGAAGGCATACGGCCGAGAAGCGCCGAGACTTCCGAGCCCGCCTGGGTGAATCGGAAAATATTGTCGATAAACAGCAGCACGTCGAGTCCCTTGTCTCGGAAGTACTCGGCCACAGTAAGGCCTGACAGCGCGATTCGAAGACGCGCCCCTGGCGGTTCAGTCATCTGCCCGTAGATCAACGCCACTTTCGAATTCGCGATCGCACCCTTGTCAACCTTCGACATATCGAACTCGCCGGTCTTCTCCATGTGCTCGTAGAAAGACGCGCCGTAATCCATGACCTTGGACTCGACCATCTCGCGCACCAGGTCGTTGCCCTCGCGCGTCCTTTCGCCGACTCCGGCAAACACAGAGAAGCCCGAATGCTTGAGCGCGATGTTGTTAATGAGCTCCATGATCAGCACGGTCTTACCGACGCCGGCCCCGCCAAACAAGCCGATTTTGCCACCGCGCAGGAACGGCAGCAAAAGATCGATTACCTTGATGCCCGTCTCAAACATCTGAAGTTCGGTTGACTGCTCCTCAAGGGTCGGCGCGTGACGATGAATCGGGTTGCGGCTCTCGGCTCTGACTACGCCGAGGCCATCGACCGGCTCGCCTATCACGTTCAACACTCTGCCAAGCGTGGTTTCACCGACGGGCATGGTTATCTGGCTGCCAGTGTCGATCGCGTTCATTCCGCGCACGATGCCTTCGGTTGGTTGCATCGAGACCGCGCGAACGCGGCGGTTGCCGAGGTGCTGAGATACTTCGCAAATTATATTAATTGGCTGCGGCACTTCGAACCCGTCGGACGTGACGCGTAGCGCGTTATAAACCGGTGGCAGGTAACCCCCATCGAACGACACGTCGATTACCGGACCAATGACTTGAATGACGCGTCCAATCTTAATGGCGTTGGGATCAGACATAGTCCTCTCCATCCTTTCAGTAATAAGAATCAAGACACCGCGATTATTTCTTTAGCCGCCATCCACCATTAGCCGCCTTGGCTCCTACGATGAGCACACGGTGCTCCAACCCCGAGTCATTGTCGTCAAACGGCCGCAGCCAGTGGACGCGGACATATTTACTCACACGGCTGCATAGTATTTCAATCGCGAACGGACCAATTTTTTGAGCGATGATGCTTTTTGGTAGGACAACGCGCCGGGCTGCGGGAGGCTCTTGGGACTAGCTGGGCAAAGAGCAAGGAGAACTCGATCCTGTGGACGCACGCCGGCGATAATCACGCGCCTTCGCAGAGGGAACACCGTGGGGCGACGGATTTACATCAGTTTGTCAGAATCGCAGTAGAACCTACGAATCATCTGTTCGACGTGTTGCTTGCCGATAGCCTCAAATATCATGCTCGGGGGGACATCCAAGCCTTCGGCGAGTTTGAGAGCGCTCTCGACGTTTAGTGTGCTGACCACCGACGAGAGGATCTTAGACAAGAGCCCCTGGTCAAAACCGGTTTCCCTGCAGAAGTCCACCTGTCTCATCTGCTTTGCTTTCAGGTGTGCGTTGACCAGTTCGGCTAGGGGGCTTCCGTGAACGCTACGGGTCGAGGCACCGGAGTTCGAAGTGGTGGCGCGCCTCTTAGAGAGTTCGAATGCTGGCTTAGACATTTCGGATTCCTTAGTCTTGCAACGAGTTCAGACTCGTGCTGCCGCAGTAACACGCATATTTCCATCCGTTACGGTCCTAAACGGACCTGGAAAGTGCCGATCTTTGACTAAACGAATGCGCCGGCTTAGGAATTCAGCAGGCCCATGGTAACGAAACGCGAAATGTTTCTCCGTTTCCAGCGATTGAAACCTCCACAGAACTCGGCGAGGTTTTCCGTGCGACCGAGACGCTCGAATCGAGGAAATGGAGCGTATTAGTAACCGACATAAACTATTGACTTCACTGACTGCGTACCTTATAAGCTAGCCAATAGGTGCTGGTTTTCCCCTGTTCGGCTCGCCCTGCGGTGGCGTGACCAAGGAGGCGCCTCAAGCGCGAACCAGTGAGCCCTATCGCGCACTCGCCCTCTCGGCCCCCAGAACGATCATCGCGCTGCTCAACACCGAGACTCGTTTGACCTGGCTTCAAGCATTCGTCTCCGCCTCCGGGAATCCAAGCACGCCATTAAGGACGATTCTATGCTAGCTCAGGGTTCCTACTCGTCGGTGCCTTTAAAGGTGCCGTTGTCGGACGAAACAAATCGACTCTATAACCTTGCCACCGTGCTCAATGAGATAAGCGAAGGCACCGCCCTACTGAACCAAGAAGGCCAGTTAGTATGGCACAATCGGTCGTTCGATAAGCTCCTGGTTGAGAATCGCGAAGGGCATCTGCTGGTTGCCGCGGTTATCGAATTCGCGATGGACTTTTATCAAGAAGTGTACGAATCTCGGGGGGGCGAGCACGAAGGTGACCACTCGCTGGTGCGGGATGTGACGGTTGGACGCATCGCGCATGAGGTCCATTGTACATTGATGCCTCAGGGTATGCTGGGCTCCGAGAGCTATGCACTTTGCCTAATCAAGCGCTCAGCGTCTCGCTGGTCTAACTACGAGGAGCATCTTCGGCAAACCTGGGGGCTGACTGAACGAGAGGCCCAAGTTGCTGTGGAGTGCCTGCGTGGGAACAAGAATCTGGAAATTGCGGAACGCCTAAGAATCAGCGTTGAAACCGTCAATAAGCACTTGGATAAGGTATACCAAAAAGCCAACGTTCGAGGTCGAGCGGAACTAGCTTCCCGACTGCTCGACGGCACGTTTTGATGAAGAGCACTTCACGGATCTGTCACGTCGTCAGGCCCTTGCGCCCGCTGGGCCAATCTCAAGTTAGTGTTGGTGCAAGTGAATAAGTCGTCAGTACCTCTGCCCGCCGAAACCGACTCGTTCCGAATCTGGCCTTCGTCGGGTCGGGTTTGAATCGGCATCGCAACGCTTCTGCACGAAGTGGCCAACTCAAGGCAACAAAGGGATCGACTCTTGCCTTCGAACGAAGTGAATCAAGCTTTGGCTGCTTAAAGCATAAGCCTTAGAATGACGCTGCGAGCGTCTCAGCCACTCAGGGTCCCGGCTCCGCACCCTCGCCAGAAACCGCGGCCCGCCATCGAGTATCAAAAAGTTTTTGAGTAATCGTCACCCGCAAACTCAATGTGGGCAGAAGTTAGGATCTACTAGGCGAGCTTCTCCTGTCGAGTTGATAATTTACTTTAACTTTTTTCTTGCATCCCTTTGAGAGGTATGGTATAAGGTGCCCTCGTAAACAACACCGCTTCAAGTTCCTGCCTTGAAGCGGTACTGTTTCCGCGGTGCGCTGGGGTATCGAACATTCAGAAAGGGGGCTAACTGAATGTTCAAGGGGGCTTGTCGATTAGACGACCCGGCGCACCGCACCATCATACTCGCCGACT
>JBASRN010000154.1:0-4767 GCA_049273855.1 Blastocatellia bacterium | reverse complement strand
CTCCTGCGTTGTGACACGCTCGCATACAGGAGGGCAAGTTGGGGCGGGCACAACTGACCGCGGGAACAATCCCGACGGGGGCGCAAACTGACAGAGGGCGCAAAGTCGAAATGCACAAACTTGACGGATGAAAACCAAGTCTTGTATGTTGAGGCCTCTGACCAAAGAGTAAGAAAATGGCCAGCGTAGCTCAGTTGGTAGAGCATCGGTTTCGTAAACCGGAGGTCAAGGGTTCGAGTCCCTTCGCTGGCTCCATAAATTCAATAAGTTAGGGCCGATTGCTTCGACTGTGCTCGCTCCTTCGTTCGCTCTTTCATTCTCAAACGTATTAGCATCTTTCGCACGTCAGTTGGCCGTCATCGTAGCGAGCTCCCGCCTAGGCGAGAGCCGCAGGGCTTCACGATTCGCTCCAAACGATCAAACACAAATCGAAAAACCGATGGTCGGGTGTGGTCCAGGAGGTCAAGAAAGCGAGATTCTCGGGAAAAGTGACGGTGAAGACGCAATCGAACCTCAGGCGACAGCGACCAACCGCTTCTATAAAACCGGAGGTCAAGTCAATTGCAAGGCATTAGGTATAGACTACCATTTTCAGGCCTGCGAGCTGGTTATAGCTCCGCCCCGATCCCTCCGTCCCAACGTGGTTACGGGGAATGAAATGGCTATGTGTACTGCCTGCAGCGCCGATGAGATCCACCATTAGCCCAACGAGCGAGTCGTCCACAGCCGCCAACACCGAGCTGATGACAGCAACACGAGCATAGAAAGCCGGTTTCCAGCACCATGGTGAGGCCTCCATTAGTAAAAACAGGGGACTGGCGCTGAACGCGCTCAACTCTTGTTGTTCATCCCCTTCAAGGTCACTGAATGAATCCCCAGATCAAATCAGCATTCGGCTTTGATGTACGCGCTCACCTCGTCGGGCGTGCGCGGATGAGACCCCGGAATAATTTGTCGGCAAACGCGCATTATCAGTCTGGAAAGCTGGGATGTCTATAGTTGGGCCCCGCTGGACTACAGTGTCGGCTCGTTGGATGAATAGCATGGTCTACGCTACCGATCGGGAACATGAGCACACTCACTCGCAAAATCGCTTTGCGGTAGTGCCAACCGCGTTGCGACTGGGCGGCGACCCGGATCGCGCGGGGCGAGGCGTGACGATGGCTCTTCTTGACTCAGGGTTCTATCCGCATCCAGATTTGACTAAGCCCGTCAGCCGGATCGTCGCATACAAAGACATCACGAATCCCCGCGCAAATCTCAAGTCAAACAAGATGCCAGAAGAGTCGGACTGGCACGGCACGATGACCTCAGTTGCCGCTGCGGGAAACGGCTACTTGTCAGACGGAGTTTATCGAGGACTAGCGTCTGAGGCTCAGCTCGTTCTGGTAAAGGTCAGCGAAAACGGAAAGATCACGGAGCCGAACATCGAACGCGGGCTGAGATGGGTCATCGAGAATAAAGAGCGCTACAACATTCGGGTCGTCAGCATCTCGCTGGGCGGCGATCAGGACGTTTCGTACACGACGAATGCTGTCGATCAAGCCGCAAAAGACGTGGTCAAAGCCGGCATTATTGTCGTTGTCGCGGCAGGCAACAGTGGCTGCACGGAGGATCATCGCACCGTGCCGCCCGCGAACTCGCCATCCGTGATAACCGTTGGCGGCTATCACGACAACAACCAGCTCGAAGGCGCTCTCGATCTTTACTGTTCCAGCTACGGCCCGACCGCTGACGGAATCATCAAACCGGAAATCATAGCTCCGGCGATGTGGGTTGCCGCGCCGATTCTTCCCAACACTGATGCTTACGATCGAGCCGAAGCGCTCTCGCAGCTTGCGTCGGCCCCGGACTACATGCTCGAACAGGTCGCGCGGCCCTCCGGTAACTCAAAGAAGAATGGCGTCGAACTGTGGAAACGCTCGGGACTCGGCGACTCAATGCGCCAGTTACCTATCGGGACAATCCGGGCTGAGGTTGAATCGTTCCTTCGAGAGAACAAGATAGTAGCGACCCATTATCAGCACGTGGACGGGACTTCGTTCGCGGCGCCGGTCGTCGCTTCGGTAGTTGCGCAGATGCTCGAAGCAAATCCACGGCTCGGGCCTGCCGCGGTCAAGCATATCCTGATCTCGACTGCAGATCGAATTCAGGGAGCGCCCGCGATGCGTCAAGGCTTCGGCGTGCTCAACGCGAGCCGCGCGGTTGAAGAAGCGGCGCGCGAGCGACACGAACGCGAGGCCATATTCTTCTGTCCGCCAAGGGTGAACAGCAGCAAGCTCGAGTTTACCTATCACAATGACGCAGCCGAGAGCGTCGCGCTGGCTGGTGACTTCAACGGATGGATCTCAACGGCGACTCAATGTGAGAGGAATGGTGACGGCGTCTGGCGCGCACAGATCGACCTTCTCCAGCCGGGCCGCTACCGCTACAAGCTAATTGTGAATGGCGAGCGATGGATCGAAGACCCTGCGAATGCGATGAAGGAGCCAGACGAATATGGCGGCTTTAATTCGATCCTGCATATCTCGTGACCCGGAGGGACCTAACAATGATGAGCGCAGAAAAAGCGAGCTTACCCGGACTTATCGAACAAAGGCACTACAGCCGAAGCGAGCTGCACGGCTTTGAGGTGGACATGTACGGCCGAGTCATCGTTCCCGAGTTTCATCCGCGCACGCCCGACGAGGTAAGCGCGTACATCAGATTCGAGTCGGAGCTACTCGCAGCGATTGACGCTGCAGCTTAGCTGTCTGCTAGGGGATGCCAGCGGTTTGACAGACTGTGTCTATCAAGCGACCGCTACCAAAGCACAGCCCTCCTCCACTTCCTACCAACCTTCACACTCCTGTCGTCTCCGTCCTTTGAGCTAACAACGCTTCTCCCATCC
Source organism: Blastocatellia bacterium (assembly GCA_049273855.1). Lineage (GTDB taxonomy): Bacteria > Acidobacteriota > Blastocatellia > UBA7656 > UBA7656 > Onstottus_B. Next base: position 1,877 of record JBASRN010000154.1, on the reverse strand, counting down.
ACACTCGTCGGCAGCGAATCCTACCTGGCGGCAGGGGGAATATTTCTCCGATCAATGATCATTGAAACAGTGTGCGAGGAGCTGATGGAGAATTCGCAACACACTCGTAACGCGAGTTGAACGATGAGTACAGCGACGATGAATGAACGAACTTTGACGATCCCGACTACGGCGATCGACGCCTTGTGGCGTCACTGGCCCGAGTACTTGATGGAAGCCTTCGGGCTCGGGCTGTTCATGGTTTCGGCGTGTTCGGTCGGCGTTGTCCTTGAACATCCCTCCTCGCCGGTTCGCCAGATGATCCAAGATACACCGCTCAGACGCGTGTTGTTCGGCGCGGCGATGGGAGCGACGGCGATCCTCAATATCTATTCGCCGTGGGGAAAACGTTCGGGCTCGCACCTCAACCCCGCGACGACGCTAACCTTTTGGCGGCTTGGAAAGGTGGCAACGTGGGACGCGGTCTCTTACTCGCTATCTCAGTTCGCGGGGGGCGTCGCAGGTGTGCTGATCTCGCAAATCATTTTTGGGAGTTTGATCAAGCACCCAAACGTCAACTACGTCGCGACGACGCCAGGACCGAGTGGTGAGGTGGTCGCGTTCGCCGCCGAGGTCTTGATCACATTCATTCTAATCTCCGTCGTGTTGCGCGTGTCGAACCTTGAACGCCTTGCGCGCTACACCGGGTTGTTCGTCGGCGCGCTGGTGATGACTTACATCAGCATCGAAGCGCCGCTTTCGGGGATGAGTATGAACCCCGCGCGGACTCTGGGCTCTGCCGCACCGGCGGGAGTCTGGACCGCGCTTTGGATTTACTTCACGGCGCCGCCAATAGGAATGCTGCTGGCGGCGGAGGTTTATCTGCGGCTCAAGGGCAAACACCGCGTGTTCTGCGCCAAGCTGCATCACCACAACACAAAACGCTGCATCTTCCGATGCAACTTTGGCGAGCTGCTGAATGAAACGGCGGGCGCGCCGTCTCAAGAAAGACAACTCACGTAAGGAGAATTCACCATGCAACGACGTATTTTTTCCCTGGGCCTGATTGCGATTCTCGCCGGCTTCCAACTGTCGGCCCTGGCGGCCGGCCGCGGCAACGGCAAAGAGGTCAGGTTCACGGTTCGTATCGAAAACATCTCTAGCAAAGACGGGTTCACTGCCTCCAACGGCGCAAAGTTCCCGTTCGCCCTTTCACCCGGAATGTGGGTCGTACACAACAAGCTGGATGTGAGGCTTCTCAAGGTGGGCGGTAAGGCTTCTGTCAACGGTCTCGAGATGCAGGCAGAAGACGGCAGCCCCGAAGGCCTGATCAAGTATCTCGAGCATTACCACAATCAAATGCTGCACGGCATCTTCAATACGCCGGTTGGCGCAAGCGCTCCTGGCCCGATCGGTCCCGGCGGCGCCTATGAGTTCAGCTTCATGGCAGAGCCTGGAATGAAGCTTTCGCTAGCGACGATGTTCGGGCAGTCCAACGATTGGTTCTACGCGTTCGACGCCGACGGCATTCACCTGTTCGACGGAAATAAACCAATCAGCGGCGACGTGACTTCGAAACTGATTCTCTGGGATGCAGGCACCGAGAAGGACGAGGAGATTGGCATTGGCCCGAATCAAGGCCCGCGCCAGAAAGGTCCAAATACCGGCGAAGACGAGAACGGCGTCGTTCACAAAGTGAAGAACTCAGTCTGGGTCAACAAGACAGGCGAGCTGTTCCGCGTGACGATCACACCGGAAGAGAAGATGTAGTTCGACGTCGCACGGCTGCGAGGTCCGACAAGACTCGGACCTCGCGATGCCGGCTCTCAAGGTCCTTGGACGGACTGAATGTTGGACATATCACGGGAGGATGAACTCATGAAACGCAGATTAAGAAA
>JBASRN010000162.1:0-61545 GCA_049273855.1 Blastocatellia bacterium | reverse complement strand
CCGGAGGGCCATCGGCGCCGTTGATCTGCAGAAAGACGTGTCCAACGAACTAGTAAACGGTTCATGAGGTGAGAGAGTAAGCTCACCAGTTAACCCCAGACAGGAGGGTCACGCGAGTGGCCCTCCTTTTTTCTTAGTGGGCCCGGCTGGGCGCACTGACTTGGGAGTGAAAGTTTCCTACTGGCCCGAATAGTTAGCCGAACGGCAAGGGTGTCCATCACGAGGTGGGAGCCGAAGAAAGCCACCGGCGGAGCGTCCAAGCCAAGCTTGACATATAATGGCGCGGCATATAGCTTTGTTGTTTCCGTTTATGGGGTGATAGGGGCACATGTTTGAATCACTCTCAGACAAGCTGAGAAAGGTCCTGAAGGACCTGCGCGGGCAGGGTCGCGTCACCGAGGCTCACATAGAGGCGGCGATGCGCGAGATTCGCATTGCACTGCTTGAAGCCGACGTCAATTTTAAGGTCGTCAAGTCCTTCGTAGATCGCGTAAGGGAGAAAGCTCTTGGCCAGGAGGTCCTGGGTTCACTATCGCCTGCTCAGCAGGTCGTGAAGGTCGTCTACGACGAGATGGTCGAGATGCTGGGCGGCACTTCGACACAGCTACTGTTTACCAGGCGGATTCCCAACGTGATCATGATCGTTGGGCTGCAAGGTTCTGGCAAAACAACCACTACCGGAAAGCTTGCCCGCCTTCTGGCTGCGACGCAGAAGCGGCGCCCCCTGCTGGTATCTGTTGACGTCTACCGCCCAGCAGCGCGCCAGCAGCTCTCGATAATAGCCAACGCAATCGGGCACGCGGTCTTTGAAGCACCTGGAGTGAACGACCCGATCGAGCTGTGCCGGCAGGCAGTGCGCGAGTGTCAGCTCACCGGTCATGACACGCTGCTGATTGATACGGCAGGCCGGCTCCACGTCGACGACGAGTTGATGGCTGAGCTTGAGCAAATCAAGCGCGAGACGAGCCCAGCAGAGATTCTCTTTATTGCTGATGCGATGACCGGCCAGGACGCAGTGCGCTCCGCTCATCAGTTTCACGAACGTATCGGATTGACCGGTGTGATTCTGACCAAGATGGAGGGCGATTCACGGGGCGGCGCGGCGCTTTCGATAAAGGAGGTGACGGGCCAGCCGATCAAATTCCTAGGCGTCGGTGAGAAATATGACGCCATCGAGGCGTTCTACCCGGACCGAATCGCGCAACGCATACTCGGCATGGGCGACGTGCTTTCGTTGATTGAGAAGGTTCAATCCGAGGTTGATCAGGAGAAAGCGCTCGAGTTGCAGCAGAAGCTGGCGCACGACAAGTTCTCGCTGGAAGATTTCCGCGATCAGCTTCGCCAGATGAAACGCCTTGGGTCGCTCGATAGACTTCTCGATATGTTGCCGTCGAACCTCTTGGGCGGCCTCAGGATGACGCAGGAACAGACCGTCGAGATGGAAGGCAAGCTCAAGCTCACCGAAGCGATCATCAACTCCATGACGCAGGCGGAGCGGCGCGATCATTCGCTGCTCAATGCTTCACGGCGCAAGCGGATCGCGCGTGGAAGCGGGACCGCCGTGCAGGACGTGAACCAGATGATCAACGAGTACGTCGAGATGCGAAAGATGATGCGTGCGATGACTTCGGGCGGGCTCGGCGGTATGCTAGGTGGGCTTGGAGGGCGAATGGCGAGCAGTATGATGGGCGGCGGGCTGCCGGGCTTCGGCGCGGGCAATCGTCGCAAGGCTACCAAGCGGAGGAAGAAGAAGAAGCGGTGAAACCGGGGTCCGGTAATGAAAGGAAGCGGGTTTAGCGCTCCCATCCGCTTCCAAGGTAGCTGACGTTGAAACTATTCGAGTCCGTATTAATATGATCGAGTTCAACCCGGAGGCGAAGCCCAGGGTGATCTTGATAAGCGAGCTGTGGAGGTGCATTTTGCTTTCTATCAGATTGACCAGAAGGGGCGCGAAGAAGAAGCCCTTTTATCGAATTGTAGTGACGGAGACGCGCTCGAAGCGGGACGGCCGGTTCCTCGAGAACGTCGGCTACTACGATCCTTGCCGAAATCCGGCCGAGATCAAGATCGACCGCGAGCGGGTGGAGTATTGGATAGACCGCGGAGCGCAGCCGTCTGAAACGGTGCGCAGCCTAATAAAGCGCAAGACCGAACCCGCAGCCGCAGAAGCTACTGCGTGATCCGATCAACCGCCAGGCGGGTGGCCCGTCCGGAAAGGGACTGACCTGTGACCGCGCCGCGCGACCTTCCGTCGCACTGGGCTGAAGGAGGCGACATATGAACGAAGGTTCATTGAAGGACGTCGTCGAGACCATTGCAAAGGTTCTTGTGGATTCTCCGGATGAGGTCGCGGTCAATGAGATCGATGGCGAGGCGACCACCGTCCTTGAGTTGAGGGTCGCTCCTCAGGACCTTGGCAAGGTGATCGGCAAACAGGGCCGCACGGCCCGAGCGATGCGAACGCTTTTGCGCGCCGCCGGAATGAAGGTGAAGAAGCGATTCGTGCTTGAGATAGTCGAGTAGTGACCACCGCGAATAAGCAGGAAGCCGGCGCCGATGACGTTGTCATCGCGCGGATTGTCAAGGCCCGCGGCATCCGCGGAGAGGTTGCCTGTAACCTGGACACTGATTTTCCCGCGCGATTTGCTTCTTCGAGCAGTGTGACGGTGCGGATGCCTGATGGAACGCGCCTCGCCCTTGCGATTGAGGAGCACTGGTTCCACAAGCGCCGTGTGATTGTGAAGTTCGAGGGCTACGACACGGCGACTGCTGCGGAGGCTCTGGTCGGCGGGTGTCTGGTGATTCCGGAAGTGGATGAGCTCCCGTTAGACGATGATCAGTTCTATGAGCGTCGCCTGGTCGGTTCAATGGTCATCACGGTCAGCGGTCAGGAGGTCGGCCGAGTCACAGGGCTGATGCGAACCGGAGGGACCGATCTGTTGGTCATCGAAGGGAGCGGCGGCCGCGAGCACCTGGTCCCTTTTGCTGATGCGATCTGCACGGAGGTTGATCTGGCTGCTAAACGCATATCGATCGACCCACCCGCCGGGCTTTTGGATTTGTAGTGATTGTGGCTTATTAGAACAGAAGTGGCGAGTTGCTAAGATCCAAAGGAAAGATCTGGGATCCAGAGTCTCAAGATGCGGTTTGATGTAATAACGATCTTTCCCGAACTCTTCGGTGGGGTCTTTGAGTTTGGAATAATCGGCCGCGCAGTAGAGGCAGGCCTGATCGCAATACGCGTTCACGATTTGCGCGACTACACGCATGATCGGCATCGGCAGGTTGATGATCGGCCATTCGGCGGGGGCGCGGGAATGGTGTTGAAGCCCGAGCCGCTCTTTCGCGCCGTCGAAGCGGTGACAGCGTTGGCTCCCGAAGCGAAAAGGGTGCTGCTTTCGCCACAGGGAAGGGTTTTCAACCAGCGTGTGGCCCAGGAGTTCGCGGGCGAGACGGCAGTGGTTTTGATCTGCGGGCGCTACGAGGGTGTCGACGAACGAGTCGTCGAGCACCTGGTGAGCGATGAGGTTTCGATCGGGGATTACGTTCTGTCGGGAGGCGAGATTCCGGCGATGGTTGTGATCGATGCAGTCACCAGGCTGATCCCAGGGGCGCTTGGTTCCGACGAATCAGCAGTTCGCGAGTCGTTCTCAGGCTGGTTGCTCGATCATCCACAGTACACGAGGCCCCCCGAGTATAGAGGGATGAAGGCCCCGGATGTGCTGCTGGGCGGCAACCACGCGGAAATTGAGCGGTGGCGACGGCGGAAAGCGATCGAGAAGACTCTGCGCCGCAGGCCTGATTTGATTGACGACCGTGAGCTCGCGAATGACGAGCGACGAGAGATCGAGCAGGTGCTGAAGGAGATTGGAAACAAAACTGACCGAGAGGTAAGCGATGAATAACGTGATACAGGCTATCGAGAATCTCCAGGTTCGCGGTGATATTCCCAAGTTTCAGCCCGGTGACACAGTCCGGGTTCACGTCCGAATCAAGGAAGGCGATAAGGAGCGCATACAGGCGTTCGAAGGAGTGGTGATCGCGCGCAAGCATTCAGGAGTGCGGGAATCCATCACCGTGCGCAAGACGAGCTTCGGCGTTGGGGTCGAGCGAATCTTTCCGCTGCACGCGAGCGTTATTGACCACATCGATGTAGTGCGCCACGGTCGAGTGCGGCGCGCGAAGTTGTACTACCTTCGCAAGTTGCGCGGCAAGGCAGCCCGTATTCGCGAGCGCGACACCCGAGGGGAGACGGCAGCAGCCGCTGCGGCTGCTTCAGAGAACAGCCAGATCGTTTCGAATGAGCCGGTTGACACGCCGGCCCAGATCGAGACTCAGGCTGACAACGCCACAGAGTAGCTTCATTGCTGGAGCGGCCCAACAGAGCGCACAAGGCAGGCAGGGTTGCAACTGACGTGCGGGTCGGTGCGCTCTACTGTGGACCCTTATGAAGACGCGCAGAGAGATGCTCGAGGAGTTCGTGAGCGCGGACCCAAGCGATTCGTTCTCACGATACGCGCTGGCGCTCGAGCTCGATAAGGCCGACAGCCGTGTGGAAGCTGCTGCCGAGCTTCGAGAAGTCGTAGCTCGCGATCCAGACTACGTCGCGGCCTACTATCATCTCGGGCGGATCTTGTCGTTCCTGGGCGAAATCGAGGAGTCTCGCGCGGTCTATGGGCGCGGCCTCGAGGTTGCGACTGCGGCGAAGGACCAGCGAGCTCAAAGCGAGATTCAAGAAGCTCTCGAGATGCTTGAGTGAAACTCCTGCACCAAAAACGTTCCTTCCTTTACTGACAATCCATCTATCAAATAAACTGCGAGGCGGAAAGGCGCGGCTGTGCCCATCCGCCCGTAGTGATTTCCGTCAAATGAGGTGATCATCGTGAAGATTATGGAACTTAGGGCGCTAATCATGCTTACCGTGGTCTCTTGCGCGATCTCCGCGAGTGGCCAGACCCCAACGATCGACCAGTCTCTGAACCTCAACAGCGTCGCCGACCCGCGCATCTCGCCCGACGGCCGCTACGTCGCGTATACGATTCAGGAAACAAACTGGGATGAGAACGCTTTCGAGACTGAGATCTGGATAGCGGTGATCGCGACGGGCGAGCGATACCAGCTGACGAATGCCAAGAAGTCAAGCAGCGTTCCGCGGTGGTCGCCTGATTCGAAGCGGATCGCGTTTGTTTCCGACCGCGACAGCAAACGGCAAGTCTACTTGATCGCGCCAGCCGGCGGCGAAGCAATCCAGTTGACCAATCTTGAAACCGGAGTGAATGGCTTCGATTGGTCTCACGACAGTCGCCGTATTGCGTTCACTGCGGCCGAGCCGGAGAGCAAGTTGCGCAAGGAACGCAAGGAAAAGTACGGCGAGTTCGAGGTAGTGAAGAGCGACTATACCTACGCTCATCTCTGGATGATCGACGTTCCATCCGATCTCAAGGAGACGAGGGCGGAGCCGGTGCGTCTAACCGAGGGTAGCGGGTTCAGCGTGAGCGGGTTTGCGTGGTCGCCCGATTCATCGCGCATCGCTTTCAGCGCCGCGGCGGACCCAGCCATCAGCTCTTCAGGAACGGCGGATATTTACCTTCTCACCGTCGCGGATAAAAAGGCGAAGCGAATTGTCGCCACCCAGGGTCCCGATTCAAATCCAGTCTGGTCGCCCGATGGCCGCGAGATCGCATATCAAACGTCAAACGCGCGCGAGTTCTTCTACTACACCAACTCACGCATCGCAGTAGTGAGTGCCGAAGGCGGGGCGCCACGAATGCTAACCGAGAGCTTTGATGAACAGCCGGGGCTGCTAGCCTGGTCGCGCGCTGGGATCTATTTCAACGGCTTGCAAAGGACTTCCGCTCATCTGTTTCGCCTGGACCCGGCGACGAAGGCGATCGAGAGGGTCAGCGAACCTTCAGGCGTGAGCGTCTCGCAGTTTTCATTCACCAGCGACTTCAACCAGGTTGCGTTCGTGGCGGCGGGCGCGAACGAATATTCAGACGTTCATGTGTCCTCGTTGAAGCCGTTCACGCCTAAGCGGCTCACCTCGATGAGCGATCAGTTGAGGAAATATCGGCTCGCGACTCGTGAAGTTATCTCGTGGAAATCGACGGACGGCGCGGCGATCGAGGGAGTGCTCATCAAACCGGCCGGGTTCGATCCCTCACGAAAGTATCCGTTGCTAGTCGTCATTCACGGCGGTCCGACCGGGATCGATACGCCGGTTCTTCGAGGTGACCGCACGTACCCGCTCGAGATGTTTGCCGCTAAGGGAGCATTAATACTGCGGCCGAACTATCGGGGTTCTGCAGGCTACGGTGAGAAGTTTCGCTCGCTGAACGTTCGTAATCTCGGCGTGGGTGACTACTGGGACGTGATCTCAGGAGTCGATCACTTGATCGCACAAGGAGTCGTCGATCGTGATCGAGTAGGTGCGATGGGGTGGAGCCAGGGCGGGTACATCGCCGCGTTTATCACTTGCATGAGCGATCGCTTCAAGGCGGTGTCAGTCGGGGCGGGTATCTCGAACTGGATGACCTACTACGTCAACACCGATATCCAGCCGTTCACTCGCCAATACCTGAAAGCTACGCCGTGGGATGATCCTGAGATCTACAAGAAAACATCGCCGATCTCGTACGTTAAGAGCGCGAGGACTCCAACGTTGATTCAGCACGGCGAACTGGATCGTCGAGTCCCGATCCCGAACGCGTACGAGCTGCGCCAGGCTCTCGAAGACCGCGGAGTCCCTGTGAAGATGATCGTCTATAAGGGGTTCGGCCACGGGATAGACAAGCCCAAGCAGCAACGCGCGGTGATGGAGCAAAACTACCAGTGGTTCAGCCGGTGGGTCTGGGGTGAGCAGCCGGCCGAGGAGGGGAAATGACCCGGGACAGGTACAACAGGTTCAAGCTCACCAGATCGGAGACCTCCGAATCAAGTCATAGCATAACGCAAGGGATCGCGCGCGCCCGCTTCTGCGAATCCTTTGAGCCGCAGTAAGCAGCTATCGCAGCGGCCGCATGCGAGGCCGGCCACACCGGGATCGTAGCAACTGTGAGTGAGGGAATAATCCACTCCAAGTTCGAGCCCTGTTCTTATTATGTCGGCTTTGGTCATCGCGATCAGCGGCGTGTGAATCTTGAGCAGCATTTGCCCTTCGACTCCCGCCTTTGTTGCAAGATTCGCCAAACGCTCGAAGGCTTCGATGTATTCGGGCCGGCAGTCGGGATAGCCGGAGTAGTCCAGCGCGTTGACTCCAATGAAGATGTCCTGTATCGAAAGCCTCTCCGCCCATCCCAGTGCGAACGACAAGAAAATCGTGTTGCGGGCCGGCACGTAGGTCACCGGAATGCCTGAGGCCATGGCGAGGCTTGAACCGCGCTTCGGAACTTCGATCTGGTCAGTGAGCGCCGATCCGCCGATTGCTCGCAGATCGATGTTTACGACCAGATGCTTCTCGACGGCGTACGCTTTGGCGATTCGATGAGCGCTGGCAAGCTCGATCGCATGACGCTGGCCGTATTGAAAGGAGATCGCATAGACCTCGAAGCCGTCAGCTAGAGCTACGGCAAGCGCAGTGGTCGAATCCAGCCCTCCGCTCAGAAGCACAACCGCTTTTTTCTTCAAGGTCATACAAGCAGCACCCCTCCGGCAGTCTCGCATAGCGCGGATTGTTGATTCAACCAGGAATCATGGACGTGCCTCGTGCCTACCGCAGCGATCAGCGTGCGTGATAGTGTTGTGCCGCTGGCACGCAACGAGATGAGCCACCAAACCTATCATCACAATCGCAACTACGGCTGTCGCTTCACTGAATTCACCTACGAAGGCTACCGGTGCGTCGCGCTCGAGAACGAAAAACTGCGCGTCACGATCGTGGCCGATAAGGGTACGGACGTCGTCGAGATGCTCTATAAGCCACGCGACGTGGATTTCCTGTGGCGCACCCGCAATGGCCTTCAGCAGCGTGCTCACTTCTTGCCGTCAAGCCCGCGTGCGGCAGGTCTCCACGCGGACTACTACGAAGGCGGATGGCAAGAGATGTTTCCTAACTGCGGCGACCTGTCGATCCATCAAGGCGCCGAGATCGGCCAGCACGGCGAGGTGCTTTTGCTCCCGTGGCGTTATGCTATCACCAAAGACGAACCTGAGGAGATCGAGGTTCGGTTTGAAGTTCGCACTTTTCGAACGCCTTTTTATCTGATCAAGACTATCGGTCTTAGACGTCAGGAAGCGGCTCTCAGGATAAGCGAGCGAGTGACGAACGAGGGTGGGCAGGCAGTAGACTTCATCTGGGGCCATCACCCGGCGCTGGGTTGGCCGTTCCTTGATGAAACATGCCGAGTTGATGCGCCCGACTGCTCGATCATTACTCTTGCGGAATACACGCCGGCGACTTCTCGCTTGAAAGCAGACCAAACCAGCCAGTGGCCGATTGCTGAGGCTAGGAATGGCACTCAGGTCGATTTGTCACGCATCCCAGGCCCGGACGCCGCAGCGAGCGATATGGTCTTTCTGAGTGGAATGAACGAGGGTTGGTTTGCGGTTACGAACACCGCTAAGAAGGTTGGCTTTGCTATGCGATATCCGGTTAATGTGTTCAAACGGCTGTGGTACTGGCAGGTCTATCGTGGCGGGCGCGATTATCCGTTCTGGAGCGCAACGTACAACATCGCTCTCGAGCCCTGCACGAGCTTGCCGGTTCTTTCTCGCGCGGTTGAGCGTGGCGAGGCCTTGAGGCTAGGCGCCGGTGAAAGCTGTGAAATAGAGATGACCGCGATTGCGTTCGAGGGGCTCGACAAGGTGAACGCCGTGAGCGCCGAAGGAGAAGTGACAGAGTGACCCGTAAGGAGCGATGCGTGATCCTGACGGGTGATATGCGGGCGAGAGCTGGCTTCGACGGCCTCGCGTATCACGCATCCGAGTCGTTAGGGTTTTGCCTGCTTGACCCGGTCTATACCGGCCCTAGCCGTTTCGTCCTTGCGTCCCGAAGCCTCGAAGGCTCGCTCGTACGCGCCCATCGCTTTGTCGTATTGCTTGTCGCTCTCGTACACGTAGCCGAGCTCCAGCAAGGCAGGCAGTCCGGTTGGCGTTAGTTTCACGGCCTGTTCCAGCGCGTCGGCGGCGGGCTTCCACTGTGAAGATCGGGAGTACGCGAGCCCCAAACTGTACCACGCGCCGCTCGAATCCGCGTGCGCTCGCGCAAACTTGTCCAATAGCGGCGCCGCTTTCTCGTACTGCTTGTCAAAGAGGTAAGCCTGCCCCAACAGTCCCCACGCACGTTCGTCGTTACGAACGGCGATCAGCCGCTCCCCGACCGAGATAACCTGTTTGGCGGCGGCCGGGTTCTGCTTCAACTGAGAGAAATAGATGTCTGCAAGCAACGTCAGCGCGTCTGCGTCCTTTGAGTCAATCGTAAGGCCCTGATTCAATGCGGTGATTGCCTGGTCGTCGCGGCCGAGCTTACGTTGGGCGAAGCCGATGTAGTAGTAGTTCGTTGCGTTGGTCTTCATCTCCGCAGCCGAAGCCGTCAGCACGGGAATGGCCTCGCTGAAACGGTTGGTGAAGATGTAACACCGCCCGAGCGCCGCACGGGCCGCCGGCTCGACCTTCTGTTGCGTTTTGTCCGAGAGCGCGATGTAACGGCTAAGCGCCGGAATCGCCTTGTCATATTGTTTCATCTGGTAGTTTGACATCCCCACGAAGAAATAACCCGCTTGTTGTGCCTTTTCGTCTTTGTCGGCTGCTTTGATGTAGTTCTGAGATGCGTCGATCGCGTCCTCGTAGCTCTGAAGCTGGAAGTGACTCGCGCCGATGTAATACCACGACTGCCAGGCAGCGGGATTTGCCTTCATCACTGCGTGGAACTCGCGGATAGCCTGACGGTATTGTTTCTGATTGAAAAGCGAAACGGCCCGGTCCCAATCCTGGGCAAACACGTATGCGGAAGCGCTGAGAATAAGGACTGCCACGGTTGCGGCTCTTCTGATCTTTGTGTTCATATCGGCTCTCCCCTGGCTTGCGATTCTTTGGGCGGCGACTCTGTTGTAAATTCTAATCGCGGGCCTCGGGCGATACAAGACTGCGGTCAAAGGCTGAGACTCCTTGAGCGCGCTTCGAGTTGCCCGATACTTGATCCGCGCTTAAGTGTCGCCTTGCCAATCGCTGCGCACATCCAGCACAATAGTCGAACGTTGGGGCCACGCGTCCACAACAGAATCTCCAATTACTTAAGGAAGAACGAGGTCGGCAAATCATGGCACTTTTACGTCGGATCAGGCCGCTGTTCGCGAGTGCGGCGGCAATTGGCTTTTCGGTTGTAGTTTGCGCCGCGCCGTTTTGCGCGGCCGTCGAGGTAGCGCCGCGATATGACACTCCCGCACAGAGCGAAGGCAAGCCCGCGCAGAGCAAGGACAAGCCGGCACAGGTCAGTGAGGCCGAGACGAAAGCAATAGCCAAGATCACCGCCGCGCCTGACACTGCCGCCAAGATTCTGGCGGCCGGCGAGTTTGTCAAGAAGTATCCCAAGAGCAGCCTGCGCGCTCAGATCGCGGCGCAGCTCGCCAGAGAGATCGGCCAACTTCAGGATGCCCCGAAACGGGTCAGTTTGTTTGAGAACCTGTTAACTGTATTCAAAGAACCCAGTGACGACGAATTAATCAATCCATTTCTCATCGACGCTTATATTGCTTCCGATCGCATGGACGACGCCTTCCGAGTTGGCGCCGATGCCATAGCGAAGAATCCCGGCGATCTGACCACACTGAGTAACCTGGCGATAATTGCGGTCAATCAGGTCAAGAAGAATAATCCGAAGTACGCCCAGCAGGGCCAAAGCTACGGGGCGAAGGCCATTGAACTGATAGAAGCCGGCAAGAAGCCCGACAACTTCGATGACGCTCGTTGGGCCGAGTACCAAACGGTCATGCTTCCGCAGCTCTATCAGGGAATGGGTGTGCTCGCGATGGTGTCCGGTAACAGGACGGATGCTCGCACCAAGCTAGAAAAGGCGGCCTCGCTGAACAGCGCCGACCCCTTCAACCACTTCTTGCTTGGCGCCATGCTCAACGACGAGTATACGCAGAAGGCGCAGGAGTTTCAAAAGCAGGCACCGGGGCCGCTAAAGGACGTTAAGCTTAAGGAAGCCGAAGGAATTATGGACAAGGTCATAGAGGTCTGGGCGCGAGTCGTGGGAATGTCGGAGGGTAAGCCCCAGTACCAGCAGCTTCACGATCAGGTGCTGCAGGACCTTCAGTCTTACTATAAGTACCGTCACGGCGGATCAGTCGATGGGTTGCAGCAATTGATAGACAAGTACAAGAAGAGCAGTGGTCAGTGAGCGATGGGCCGTTTGAAATGCGCCGCCAGGCCGACGCCTGGCATCGCCAAGAGGAACGAATGAAAGTGAGCAAGGAGGAGTTCCGCAGCGCGCTCGGGCGCTTCGCAAGCGGCGTAACGGTCGTGACTGCGCGAGGGTCGGATGACGAGTTGCTCGGAATAACCGTTAGCGCGTTCTCCTCGGTTTCGCTCGAACCGCCCCTCGTTCTTGTGTGCATAGACAAGCGTGCGTCGTTGCACGGCCATTTGACGGAGGGCGCCCGGTTTGCGGTGAATATTCTTGGCCAGGACCAGGAGTTGATGTCCCGGCGATTCGCATCCAAGGATGAGAACAGGTTCAACGGAACGGCTTATCGGGACAGCGCGGACCGGGTGCCGCTTCTTGACGGAGCCCTGGCTTCACTTGAATGCCGTGTGGTCCACTCCTATCCTGGAGGCGACCACACCATCATCGTAGGCGAAGTCGAATCGACAACCATAACTGACGGAAAACCGCTGGCCTATTTTCGCGGTGGCTACGTTCAGCTTTCCTGAAAACGTGTGTCACCAGACTTGTTGCATCGGGGTGAGAGAGTCGAGATTCATAAGCCCATCGATGAAACCCCATCTTGCCTGCACTGGCTGCCTGAAGCGTCTTACTTCCTCACATAACTGTATTTTCGGCCCGATGGCATCTGTCTTCAACCTGAGTCGCCTGTGTGCTATTCTCTGGACGTCTAGGCCAGCATGGCTTACGCCGGTCAGGTTCCTCTGGCCCTCGCTTCACCTCCTCTAAGCCTAGAAGGGGCCGTGCCGGCTGATGGGTCATGATCAAAATGTTCGAGTTCGAGCTGCACTCTTACTTCAGCTTGAGGCCACCTATCTGGCCACTGGAGCCCGTCCTGTGACATCGGGTGTTTCAAGGAGTCTTCGGCGATCAGATTGTTGCGGTTCAACGGCTAAGCAAACCAGAGCGAGGCGTTCTGAGTTGGTTTGTGTCCGCGAGCGACGAAGGGTGACGGCAGCTAAGACATGGAAGCAATAAGCGCGCTGACCAAATACAAAATTCTGGAGAAGCTCGGCGAGGGCGGCATGGGGGTAGTCTACAAAGCCGAGGACCTCGCTCTGCTAAGAACGGTCGCCATCAAGACCATCTCGAAGCAAAGTCAGCGAAGCCATGAGGCGGAAACGCGATTCCTGCGGGAGGCGCGCGCCGCCTCATCCATCAATCACCCGAACATCGTGACGGTCTACGAGATCGGGGAGACCGATGAGCACGCCTACATCGTGATGGAATACGTCGAAGGTCAAAGCCTTCGGCATTTGATCGCCCAGCGGCTGCTGGACGGAGCCGCCGTGCTGGATATTTCCCTTCAGATATGCGACGCGCTTGCGGAAGCTCACAGGCAGGGAGTGATTCACCGCGACATCAAGCCTGAGAACATCCTTCGAACCGAACGCGGGCGGGTGAAGCTGCTGGACTTCGGGTTGGCGAAGGCGGTCCAGCGCTCCATGCCAGAAGATTCGGGCAGGACAGTTGCGGAGAACCTGACTGACTCCGGCGTTGTGATGGGAACCCTTTCTTACATGTCTCCCGAGCAGCTGCGAGGCCAACCGCTCGATCATCGAACTGACATGTTCTCGTTCGGCATCGTTCTGTCGGAGATGATAACCGGGAAGCTCCCATTCAGAGGGGCGAACTCGTTTGAAGTGGCGGCATCGATTTTGAAGGAGGACGCAAGCAGAATCGAGGAAGTTCCGGAAGGCCTGCACCGCGACATAACAAAGCTAGTCGAGCGGTTGCTCGAGAAAGACCGCAACAAGCGCTATCCGTCGTTTGAAGTGGTGAAGCAGACGCTGGAGTCGCTTCAGCTAAACCCGGGCGAACCCACGGTGGGGCTTGTGCAGTCTCATGGGACTTGGCGGACATCTCAGGAGGTGTTTTCTCACTTACGGCAGAAATCGCCGCCAACGATTTTAGTGTTGCCGCTTGAGACGGTGGGCTCGGAAGAGGGCGGCTCTTTCATCGGCGTCGGGTTGGCGCATGCGATCACGACCGACCTGGCTAAGATCGGCGGTCTTTCGGTGTTGTCGAAAGCGGCTGGCGCCGGTCGCCCGGATGTGGCGGGACGCGGCGCGCGCGAGGTGGCGCGAGAGCTCGGCGCGACGATCTTGCTTGAAGGCGAGATCTTGCGCTCGGGCCAGATGATCGGTGTGATGGCACGGCTAACCGATGCGGAGACCGGGCGAGTCATCTGGGGAGAGCAGTTTCGGGGTGACGCGGCGGACCTCTTCAGCATGCAAGATGCGGTTTGCGAGGGGGTGGCTGAGGCGTTAAAAGTGAGCGTGTCGGCCGAAGTGCGCGATCAGATCGCGAGACCGGCCACTACCAACATTGACGCGTTCGAGCTTTACTCGAAGGGCCGGGCGTTTGTCGAGCGCCGCGACGTCAAGGAGAACATCGACTTCGCCATCCAGATGTTTGAGGAGGCGCTCAAGCTGGACCCCGGCTTTGCTCTGGCGCACGCGGGGCTGGGCGAGGCTTATTGGCGCAAGTATCAAGCCACACGCGAACCCGGATGGGTTGATCGGGCCGTTGCCGCCAGCGACCACGCCCTTGTGCTTGATCCAAGCCAGGCACAGGTTCACATCTCGCTTGGCATCATTTATCACGGCACTGGAAAGATCGAGCAGGCGGTCGAGGAGTTCGAGCGCGCGCTCGAGTTGCGGCCGACGAGTGACGAAGCCTATAAGTGGCTTGGGCGTTGCTGTCAGCGCAAGGGAGACATCGAGTGTGCCGTGAATTACTTCCAGCGAGCGATAGAGCTTCGTCCCGGTTACTGGGAGAACTACAACGCGTTGGGAAGCTGCTTTTACGACTTCGGCCGGTATCACGACGCGGCCGATCAGTTTCGTCGGGTCATTACTTTTCAACCGGACAATGCGGAAGGGTACAGCAACTTGGGGGCGATTCATTACTTGCTGGGCTCATACAATGACGCGGTCGCGATGTATAATCGGGCGATCAGTATTCATCCAAATGAAGAGTCGTACACGAATCTCGGCACTGCTTACTTCTATCTCGGCCGCTATGAAGAAGCGATGGCCGCCTACCAGGAAGCGATCGAGCTAAACCCTAACGAAGATCGGCACCGTTGGAACTTGGGCGATGCGTTAATGCGTGTTGGGAGATTCAAAGACGCGGAAGCGCAGTTCCAACGTGCGGAGGAACTGCTCGAAGCGCATCTAAGCATAGACCCCAACGACGCGAAACGGCTCGGGCAGCTCGCGCTTTATCTTGCAAAACTCCAGCGCGCCGACGAGGCTCTGGCGCTAGTAGAGCGAGCGACTGAGCTTGAGCCGCGCAACACGACACTAAAGTACAAGAAGGCAGCGGTCTACGCATTGACCGGAACCCGCGACCGGGCACTCGAGGCGTTAGGGCAGGCGCTTGACGGCGGCTACAGTCGCGCAGAGGCGGAGCGGGATCCCGACCTGGAAAGTTTGCGCGGCACGCCTGAGTACCAGTCCCTATTTGAAAAGCAGGACGCTACTCGCGGCCCTAGTTGAACACCGCGGTCGCTGCTCAATCGGTGATGATTACACCCGGGTCTTTCGCAAAGAGCACCGTCCCCGATCGATACACCGTGATGTTGTACTTGTAGGTTCCGACAACTGCCGCTTTACTTTTCCGAGTACATTCCGAGTCGCCAGCAGCGATTGCCCCCGTCTCGAAGGGCGAAGGCGGATCGAAGGGGTCGGATGGGCTGAAATCCCAAATCTTTACATTGTCGACGTCGTCGTCCAGGTTGTTGTAGACGCACCATCGAAGCTTCTGGTTCTTCGACTTTGTCAACGTGATCGGATCAGGCACAAGCAGAATTGGGTTAGCGTGGTCTCCAGTGATGACTATCACGACCGCCTTATCTTCCTTGCTAAACGCTACCTCGTCGGTTCCTTGAGGCGCATTGGCATTAGCGGTTGCCTTTGAGTTGGTGTTGGTGGGCTGGGGCTGGCAGGCGAAGACGAACATCGCCGCCGCCGCTAGCGACGCGAACAAAACTCTCTTCATAATCGAGTTCCTCCTTCTCAACCTGGATCAAACAGTGTGACAAAAGAAAAACCACCGAATTTCACTGCTTCCGCGGATGGCTGCTTGCTTTGTGCATACCTCAGTCGGTGATGATTACCCCGGGATCTATTTGAGCGATCGCAGTGCCATCTGGCGCGACGACCGTGATTCTGTACTTGTAGGTTCCCGTGACAGTCGAGATCTTTGAAGTCTTATTGCAGTTGCTCGGGCCGGCATTTAGCGGACCATACTCAAACGTATTATCTGACGCCGAATGGGTGGCGAATGGGTTTCTTCTGTTAAGCGCCTTGTCCTGGAAGTCATCCATTACCACCCGGACGCCATTGGTTCCGCACTTGTAGACGACGCACCATCTGATCTTGTCTGTATTCTTCTTCAGCGTCACGTTTCCCGGATCTGCAATCGTGCACACGCCGGACTCGCTGCTGATGGTGATCGTAACGGTTTTGTCTACCACCGCGGTGGCCGAGTCCGCCTCCGGCGCTCCGCCGTGCAAACCGAGGAGCGCAAATAACAGCGTCACTGAGACGGGCAAGAGTTTTTTCATGCGGGGTTCCCTCCTGTTCAGACACAGAGGCGTGACCAACTCCGTAGAACACTAATTCGTTCCGGTCTGAAACTGAGTTGGGCCGCGCTCGAGTCTATGTTTGGCGACCCTACGGTTGACCGAGGCCACAGGTTAAGGCAAGTAGCCCCGGCACATACGATAACTGATATGCCCTAAAGGCGCCGAAGATGCGACGGGATTGTACGCGAACGGCAGGCTGATGTCTATAGCGAATTCGGATGGTGTGCTATACGGTTTCGACGTTGTATAAGCTAGCAGGTTGGCTGCTAATTAAAACCACGGTAGTCTCACGGTACGGCTGGCCGCCGGTTCGTGGAGGCATCAATTTCCAGGGAATGATGGGACTGTGCGGCAACGGAGGGCTGCTCGATTCTATCGCTTTCGAGAGCTAGCGGCGCGCTTCGAGCGATTGGATGAACTCGCTTACAGCGGCATCGAACTGCCGCGGTTGTTCAAGGTTCGATAGATGGCCAGCGCCTTCAATAACTCGCAAACGCGAACCGCGTATTGCCCTGTTCATCATCTCGGCTTCAGCGGGCGGCGTAAGCGAATCTTCCGAGCCGACAATGACCAGCACTGGAATGTTCATGGCGGCAAGCAGATCGGTCGAGTCTCGACGCGAGGCCATCGCACGCTGCGCCGCTGCAATGCCGACCGGCGAGTTAGCTTCAATCAACTCTCGCGTTCGCTCGATCAAGTCGGACCGCGTGCTAAGAGTCGAGCGGCCGAGCAACATCGGAACCACATCGTCCGCGATGGCGGCTGATCCTTCACGTTCGGCTTTCTCCGCCGACTTTATTCGGCGGTCGCGGGCTTCTGCTGTGTCGGATGTCGCTCGCGTGTCGGCCAACACCAGCGCACGCACGCATTCCGGATAGTTCCGATAGAAGGCAAACGATATGTAGCCCCCCATCGAAAGCCCCACCAGCACCGCGCGGTCGATTCCCAGCGCCTTCATCAAGCCGCGCACGTCCGAAGCCATCTGCTCAATCGAATGAGGGCTGTCGGCAAACCCCGAGCGCCCAAAACCGCGGAGGTCGAGCGTGATCGCGCGGCACACTTTCCTGAGCGCGGCCATCTGGTCATCCCACATCGTCTGGTTGAGCGGGAAGGCATGAATGAGAATGACGGGAAGCCCTTCGCCTTCATCCCTACAGTCGATGTTGATCCCGTTGACTTCTACTTTCACTCACACCTCGGCTCTCAACAACTTTGCAGGCGTTCAAGTCGCGACGCCCTTAGCCCAGATTCTAGCAGAACTGTGTATGAGTTCATCAGCGAAATCAAGCCGCCAGTCGCTCGATGACAACGAACTTGAAAACCGCAAAGCGCTCGCGAAAAAGACAGTCTGTGTCGTACGGTGACGCACGGTTATCAACACTTAGAGAAGTCGCCGCACACACAAGAAAATTGCAAGAATCGATTTAAACCCTTGGAATGTGGCGATTAGTGCAGGAACGGTCGTGACTGGCACCTTTGTGGGCTACTTGTGTCGTCGAGCTCGCGAGGTCGTCTGGTATACTCGCGCTTCTCTTATACACGACTCTGAAGCGCGCCGTCGGCCCTCAACAGGTTGCCGTCCGACGAAGACCACTGTAAGGCGGCGCAGGTGTTAACAGTATAGTAAGGAGTAATTAATGAGTCCGGTTTACTGCAGGAGGCTCTCCGCAGTTCTTTGTGTTTTAGCAGTCACAGTAGTTGGTTATGCGGTCAGCGGCGGAGTTCAACGCGTGATTGCAGCTGACGATCCTCAAGTCACCGAGGTCAAGCCACCGGAAGTTGCAATGATAGAAGTACCGGGCGAGTTCAAGGAACTGCCCGAAGCCACGGACGCAATTACGTCAAAGCGCATAGAGGAAACGAAAATGGTTGACTCTCAGCGTTTGTCTTTGGACGAGCGATCGGTGGACACGAACAAGGGACGCTTCTCACAAATCGAAGATCGTGAGCTGCTGGACTTCCAGGCAACCGCTTATTGTCTGAAGGGCCGGACAGCCTCGGGGCAGCATGTGCGCCCTGGCGTGATCGCGGCCGACCCAAAGTTATTACCGCTCGGCACCGTCGTTCATTTGCGGGCTGGGAGCTACACCGGCACTTACACGGTGCTCGACACAGGTGGACGAATCCGCGGTCGCATTATTGACGTTTACGTCCCGACCTACAGGGAAGCGATGCAGTTCGGCCGCCGGCCGGTGAAGATAAAGGTGCTGGGACGAGCGAAAGGAAACAGCGCCAGGGCAGTAAAGAGCCCAGTCGTTGCACAGGAGTTCGCGCAATAGCGCTAATCAGGCATTCCCGGGAAATACAAAGCCCGCAGCTGTCGCAATAGCTGCGGGCTTTGTCTATTTGGGCGACCGGGTGCGTCATTGAACAAGCGAAGCATCAAGCGAGGCGCGCCGCCCAGTGGCTGCCCCAAAATATCGCACAAGCGCATCACGATACCGCGCAATCTTCTCAATACTAGAAGCCGACGGCGCGGATCCTTGCTGATTAACCAGCAGAAACGCCGCCCTAAGTTCCTTTGGTGCCGACGAAACATCGGGCACTCGCAAACCCTCGTGCGCGATTATCTGCGACACCGAAGTCGTCTTCCGGACCGCGCTTAGCGACAGCCCGCTTACCGGGGATTTCTCGCGAATCAACTGCGTGAACGCCGCGTCGGTAACAAGGTAGCGGATGTCTCCCACTTCGTCCGCAGCACGCAATCCCATCAAGTACTGATCGAGCGGGCTGAAGTGGTTGACCGCAGACTCGATCGTTGTGAACGTGCCGCTTCCGCTGTCACGCCACGCGTTGCCTTCCATCAGTGACGAGAAGCTTCCTTGCGAATTTGTCCGCGAGTCTACGAGAAAGCTCCAGTGCGAAGCATCTCGTCCAAGCAAGTCGTCCTTCGTTACGTTGCCGTCATCGAAGTGAATGTAGGTGAGCCAGCGGTGACCAAGCTCGTGACAGACGATGCACACCGCCGTATTGAGCCCGGCGGTCAGCGCTTCCGGGTTCGAAGGCCAGCTAATTTCGTTGCCCATCGTTATGACAGTATCCAGCCGCGACGGGCTGCCGTATTGGGAGCCGCGATCGAAGATCCGCAGCCCAATCCCACCGATATCGTTGCGAATGTTGAACGAGTGGGCGACACCGATGCCGTTGTCGAAGGCGAAGTCCGTCCAGATAAATACAACGTCGAACGCGTCCGGCTGCGTGCGATAAAGGGCGCGCGTCAACGCGGGCAGATCCAAACGCTTCTGGTTTGAGAAGGTTTCAAAGAAAGGCGCGGCGACCGCTTCCCCAGGCGGATCGGTGAAGTCTATCGGATGCGGGTCAAGCGCTGAGTTACCCGGCGAGATCCCGGTCAGCGACGAGCGCGCCTTAACCTTCTTGTAGACAAAAGCGATGCGTCCGTCGTCGTAGAGGATGACCTGGAACGTACTCTTGCCGCCGTACACAACCTCACTGACCGAGTCCCAGGTTACGAGATGGCGACCATCAAGCCGGTTGTAGTAGATGTTTCCGCCGTCATGGACATCCAGGTCTGCCCACAGAGGGGCGATGCGCGGCATCTCGCTCGCAAGCGAAGCGGCCGAGATGCGCGCGCTGGTGTCGCCCTGGACGAACGTTATGTAACCGTTGGTCCCGACGTAGATCGTGTCGTAGAAGTTCCCGTAGAAAGGGAATAAGGCGCCAGCCAGCGATACATTGCTGTAACCATTGTTTCCGGTGCCGGGCTTGCCGTCGGCGCCTAAGAAGCCGGGGAGCTTTGAACCCCGGTCCGTCTCAAACGAGGGCGCTCCCCGCTCGATCCGGTATCCCGCGCCGTCTGGCGTGAATATCAGCGACCTTTTCTTCAAGTTGAACTTGTTGGGCTGAACGACGATCGTGCCGTCGTCCTCGATCAACGCGACGTTGTCTATGTTCTCGGCTCTGGGCCCCAAGCTCAGGGTGGTTGGCTGGCGCGCGCCGTCCGTCGCCGCGCGCCGTGCGTTTGATCTGAGCAGGTTCAATCTGTGAGTGTGGATCTGATCTTCAGCTCCTCGTGGATCAAAGCCGCAGTCGAAGACGCCGCCAACCGGGGATTTCGCGGTTCCCGTCTCTCCGCCCGTGATTGCGCCCCCGCCGGACCGCGCGTCGAGCAACGGTGGTCTAAAGATGATGAGCGCGAGCGCGAGCCCAATCCACCGGGCGGACAGAGCAGCCACTCGCGAGTGTCGAGGTCGATAGTAGAACCCTCTCATAGCGTGTCAGGTAGTCTGAGACTGAGTCATTATATGAAGCAGGCTGGCGCACCACAACTAAGGGATTGGGAGATGGTCGACTCAGCTGGCGAATTATCTCCTGTAAAAACCATTATCTCCTGTCAAAAAATTATCTCCTTGACAAAAAAATATGGTTGGCATAAAAGGGGCACTAAGAAAGAGCCCCGTTAGCGCAGGACGGCAGCGCGTGGCAAGTTACGCGCGTCAAGGGTAATATTCCCTTAGAGTCTCCAACGTTGAAAGCTTTGGACTGGTCCCTAGCCGACAAGACTGTTTATTGTCATAGATGAAGCCGGTCACCGTTTGCGCCGTTCTAGTTAGGCCCGAGCGTTGCGCGCTTCGGCCGGGGCTTGGAGTAACAAGACGTGGAAGAGATAAGAGAAGAATCGCAGATCAGGGTTCCGTTGAATCCGGACCTTAAGAGTCCGCGGGCGCAGGATTTCGAAAGCCGGCTTGCCGGGCTAATCGTGGGACAGGAGCGAGCCGTGCGCCGCATATCCGGGCTCTATCAGATCTATTTAGCGGGAATGCAAAACCCCGGCAAGCCGATCGGCACGATGCTCTTTCTCGGGCCGACCGGGTCGGGCAAGACGCGGGTCGTGGAAGCGGCCGCCGAAGTGTTGTTCGGAGACACCAACGCGGTCGTAAAGATAGACTGCGCCGAGTTTCAGCATTCGCATGAGATCGCCAAGCTGATAGGCTCGCCGCCCGGTTACCTTGGCCATCGCGAGACCGCGCCGATGCTTACGCAGGAGAACCTGGACAAGTATCACAATGATCACGACAAGCTGACATTCATCCTGTTCGACGAGATCGAAAAAGCTTCCGACGCGCTGTGGCAGTTGTTGCTGGGTATCCTCGACAAGGCGACGCTCACCTTGGGCGACAATCGCAAGGTAGACTTCTCGCGATGCATGATCTTTTTGACTTCAAACCTGGGCGCTAAGGAAATGAGCGAACTGATCACCGGCTCGATCGGGTTTGCGCCGGCGCGCGGCAAGGGAATGATGGTTGACGACGTAGACCAGAAGATATATCGCACGGCTAGCGAGGCAGCAAAGCGGAAGTTCTCGCCCGAGTTCATGAATCGCATAGACAAGGTCGTCGTCTTCCGCAGCCTGAAAGAATATCACTTGAAGCAGATCCTCGAACTCGAGCTGGGGCAGGTGCAGGGCCGGATCATGAGAGGCGTCGGCGAGAAGTTTGTCTTTACGTGCACCGATGCGGCGAAAAAGTTCCTGCTCGACGAAGGGATAGACTTCAAGTACGGGGCGCGCCACTTGAAGCGTTCGATCGAGCGCTTCCTCGTGTATCCGATTTCGAATCTGGTGGCGACCGCCCAGGTCGCAACCGGCGATCTGGTCGTGATCGACTTCGACAACGAGACAGCCAAGCTTGTCTTTACGAAAGAAGACGGCGGCGCGCTGATCGACCCCTACCGCGAAAGGTATGGCGAGATGTTTGAGGAAAGCCCCGACGAGCAAGCCGCTGCCGCGGAGGCGAGCGATAGCGGACTGACAACCGCGCCGCTCAAGGCTATTGAGAAGTAGCGCGTGTTCTTATATCATCCGGCGGTGAACAGCCCGGCGAGAGATAGTCTCAGCCGGGCTTGTTTGTCTGTTACGACAGAATCCCAGGTTCCGGCTCCAGCTATGCTTCACTCGATCGCCTTCGCCGCCCTGCTGTATCTCAGCCCGATGCCGGCTGATCCCGAAGCGCGGGTGCGCATCTCGTTGTTCAGCCTATTCAAGCCCGAAGCTGTGAACGCCCGGGTCGCTTCTGGGGCCGGCGCCAGGATCGAGGTTGATGGAAGCCTGGACAGTCGTCTCGCGCCGGGCGAGACAGTGCAAATGCGGCTCGGGGGAGGACACCTCAACGTCGCGATGATCGATTCGTCGGGTAGGATCGGGCGCTCGCTGGTGGGTCGTGTCGCGCGAATTGTCCCTCTTGGCTCGACTACGCTGGAACTGATTCTCCCGAGAAGGATCAAACGCGTGGTTCACGGCGAGGTCCTTATATCGCCCGGGGAAGGAAGCGCGCGCGGCCAGTTGCAGCTTGTGCTCGACACCGATCGTGAGGCGGCCGTGGCTTCGATTGTGGCCGCCGAGATGAATGGCGAGCGAGCCACTGAAGCTCTCAAAGCGCTGGCTGTCGTAGTTCGATCTTTCATGCTCGGGCACCCGGAAAGACACACGGGGTTCGACTTTTGCGACACGACGCACTGTCAACTCTATCGAGGCGAGGCGGACTTATCGTCGGAAAGGTCGCCGCCGGCGATCGCAAACGCGGTGGTCAGCACCAAAGGCGAGGTGCTGCGTTTTGCCGGCCGTCCGGTCGAGACTTACCACACCGCACTCTGCGGCGGATTATCGGTGACACCGGAGATGGTGTGGGGCGGCGCAGGCGATAGCTACTCGTTTCGGCGCATTGCCTGTCGCTGGTGTCACGGTCAGCGCTATTTCCGATGGAAGCGGTCGGCAGATGCCGGGCGGGTTTTGACGGTTCTGTCCGAGTATTTGGGCGAACGATTCACGAGCTCTGCTTCGATCGAGATCGACAATGAGCCGTCGAGCCAGTTCGTTCGAGGGGTGACGCTGCGAGAAGTCGACACTCAACGAGTGATAAGTGCCGATGCGTTTCGGCGCGCGATCGGCCGCAAGCTCGGATGGAACACGGTGTTGAGTCCGTCGTTTACGATTGAGCGGCGCGGCGCGCGATTCGTCTTTCGCGGGCGAGGCTTTGGCAGTCAGGTAGGCCTATGCCTGGCGGGCTCGGTAGCTCAGGCTGCGGCGGGCCGCAGCTACAGGAACATATTGAGCTTCTACTTCCCCGGGACGGACGTGACTAACGGAGTTGCGGGTGAGTGAACCAGGTATCGCGCTCCCGGCGGTAGTCGGCAGGGCACTCGAGAAGTTGCTCGAATGGCTGATCGCGTACGGCTGGCTGGGGTTGTTTGGCATATCGCTTGTTGATTCGGTCGGCGTGCCTCTGCCCGGTGGACCGGACGCGGCCATGATATTGCTCACTGTAAACGCGAACGCGATGATGCCGGTATATGCGCTGGCGGCTACGGTGGGGTCGACGATTGGTTGCACCCTGTTGTACCTCGCGGCGCGGCGGGCGGGCGTGGCGGCGCTTAACCGAGTAGCTCCGAAGAAGCGAGACCGTATCGAGAATCTCCTTGGTCGTTACGACATGGTTGCGGTGATGGTGCCGGCAGTGTTGCCGCCTCCGTTTCCGTTCAAACCGTTTGTGCTGTCGGCGGGAGTCTTCAAGCTCAAAGTCGCGCGATTCGTGGTTGCCATCTTCATAGGGCGCGCAATTAGATTCCTGATCGAAGGATGGCTGGCGATCAGATTCGGAGAGGAAGCAGGCGGCATCATCAAGCGAAAGGGCCTGACTGTTCTTGCTGTAGTTGGTATAATAGTGGTCGCGGTATTGGCCCTCAAGCTCTATCGAGCGCGCCGCGGTCAGCCTGCTCCGATCAATGAAGCCCGGCCCCGGAATTAATCACCTGCGACATTGACTCGTGCAAACGGTGAGCGCGGCCCGAAAGCAAGGACCAGCAAGGCGCTGAAGCCCCAAGAGTTAGAAGGAAATGAAACTTTTCGCGCCGCATTCGCGTGTGGTAGCATTAACAAGTTGTCGAGGAGTGGCTGGGCCGCACATGAGAAAGCTACTGTTGATAATGGCGTTGTCCACGCTGGTTCTGCCCGCGCTGGCGCAGTCGCGCAACTGCTTGCGCCTCATGACGGTCGATGAGTTGGTACGCAACGCCATTTTGATAGCACGAGTGAAAGTTCACAAGGTCGCGAAGGCCAAGTACAAGGGCGAGTTCAGTCAGTTGGCAATTCTCCGCCCGGTCGATGTTATCGAAGGCGACTTCACCCTCGACGAGTTTAATGTGCTGGCGCGCGCCAGCGTGCGATGCGCCGAGGACAATTACAACAAGGACGACGAGATGCTGGTCTTTCTTGAACCTGAAGAGAGCTTGTTTCACACGGTGAACTTTCAGTACGGTCAGTTTGCGATCGTGGGCGACATAGTGAAAGGCTGGCGGGACAAGACCAACAAGCCGGTTGATAGACCCTATTCAGAGGTGCGCCAGGAGATCGTGACCTACATAAACGCCGCGCACTCGCCGCCCGTTGAGCCTTCAGTTCCGAAGCCGCCAGTTAAGCCGCCGGAACAACCGTGAGGTTGGGCGCTCAGTCGTCGGCGCTTGTCGAATAAGCCGCCGTTTCTGCGGCTAACCCGCTAAGTGACAGCATCAACAATAACAATCGCTTCAGTCCAAGGTCGCGTCCAACGGGTTCGTACCACTCGCTCAGGCTGTGGCAGTTGCCTGAGATGCCGCCGACGCCGAGTGTAATCGCGGGGATGCCGAGCGAGATCGGGATGTTCGAGTCAGTGGACGCACAGTCCAGGCGAGGTTCGATTCCAAGCGCGCGCGAGCACGCGATTGCCGCTTGCACCAGCTTTGATTCGGCGGGCGTCTCGCCCGATGGTCTATCACCGACTTTATCCAACTTGTAGTCGAGACTAGTGCCGCTCATCGAGCGCTGCAGGTTCTCTTCGCGCACCGCGATGTCCACCACGCGGCGCAGATAGGCTTCAAGCTTGTCGATTTCTTCGGACGACACTGAGCGCATATCGATGATCATTGCCGCTCGCTCGGGAACAGCGTTTACGGAGCTGCCGCCGTCGATAATGCCGACGTTGTAGGACGTGCGCGGCGAAAGCGGAGCCGGGTAGGCTGCAAAGCGACCGATCGCGCGCCCGAGCGCGTGAACCGGATTCACGATTCCAAAGTCGCCCCAGCTGTGCCCGCCCGGCCCGCTGATCGTCACTCGATATCGGCGAGATGCGAGCGCCCTGTTGGTAATGCGCTCAACGCCGGGACCGTCAAGCGAGATGAAAGCCCCCACTCCTGTTTGAAATTCGTCGGACGTGAAGAGTTGCCGCACGCCTCGGAGGTTTCCCTCGCCTTCTTCGCCGACCGTAGCCACGAAGCAGATCGTTCTCGCTGTTTTCACGCGAGCGGCATTCAGCGCGCCGGCTAACGCAATCAAACTCACGATCCCACAGGTGTTGTCGCTTATACCCGGCGCCGATAATCGACCGCCTTCGCGCTTAACGCTCACATCGGTGCCTTCGGGGAAGACCGTGTCCAGATGGGCGGACACAATCAAACGTGGATCAGATGAGACGCCGGGACGCTCGGCGATCACGTTGCCTTCTGCGTCCCTTCGCGCGCGTGCAAGTCCCAGTTGAGTAAATCGCTGCTTGATGTACTCGGCTCTGACAAACTCTCCGAACGGGGGGGCGGGGATCTCGCAAATGTGGATCAGCTCGTCGTCGATGCTGGCGTGGATCTCGTCAATGAAGCGAAACGCATGCCGCGTTTGCTCGGCGCGAAGCAGAGCCGGTATCGATGAGGACTCGTCTGTGAGCACGCTATTACCCATCCTAAGCTGGCGTTCGAGACAGGGTATGCAACCGGGAACGTGGGGGCGCGCGGGGATGGCGATCCCCGTTCTAAACCAGCGCGAGCACCGCATCGTCGGTGAGAACCGAATCGCTCTTCTTCGCGGAGTTGAAGATTCGTTCCACGCGTTCATCGGTCGGCTCGAGGCCGTGGCGCTCCAGCCAGAAAACCACGTTCGACTTTCCGCTCATGGGACCGATCTCGATCATCTGCTCGCGCCCCAACATCTTCGCCGGCACGCCCGAGTAGACCATATCCGCCAGCCAATCGTCGCCCTTCCGATAGGCCTTTATGACGGCCGCAGCATGAACACCAGTAGCGGTTCGAAACGCGTCGCGCCCGACAATGGGATACATGATCGGGATAGGCACGCCCGTTGACTCGGACACCGCTTCGCAGTAACGCATCAGGTTCGTAAGATCGCGGTCGATGCACCCCATCAACTGAAGATTCACGAGAAGCTGGTCCATCGGCGTATTGCCTACCCGCTCGCCGATCCCCAACGCCGTGCCGTGCAATCGGTCGGCGCCCGCTTCATAGGCCGCGATCGAATTGATCACACCGAGCCCGCGGTCCTGGTGCCCGTGCCAATCGATCCTCACGTCGTCCGCGCCGATCTCGTGAAGCATCGCTTTGATGAATCCAATCAGGGAGCGCACGCCCTCCGGAGTAGCGTGCCCGCAAGTGTCGCACACGCAGATTCGCTTTGCGCCCGCTTCGACTGCGGTCCGGTAGAGCGCTCGTATGGTGTCAGGACGCGCGCGAGTGGTGTCTTCGGTCACGAACATGACCGGGAGGCCATGCGAAACCGCAAACTTGACGGCGTCTTCAGTTGCGGTCAGCATCATCTCCAGCGACCAGCCTTCTGCGTATTGCCGAATTGGGCTCGATCCGATGAAAGTGCCGGTTTCGATCGGCGTTCCGATCTTCTCTGATATGTCTATTATTGGCTGAATGTCGGCGCGAACGGTTCGGGCCGCGCAGTTTGGGCGAATGTCCAGCTTGCAGTCGATGATCTCCCTGGCGAGCCGCGTCACGTCTGCGACCGCGCGAGGTCCAGCGCCCGGCAATCCGATGTCGGCGCTGTCGATCCCGATCGAATCCATCAGATGGAGTATCGCGATCTTTTTGTCGATTGGGGGATCGGTAACCGAAGGTGACTGAAGGCCATCCCGCAGCGTTTCGTCATCGAATTCAACCCGCCGATGAGTCGGTTCATCACGGCCTACTCGATTCCAGTCGTAGATCAAATCCGTCTCGTCCATCCCGGTTAATCCCCGTTCGATTAGAGCAAACACCTGAGTTGAGCGTCAAGGATCGGTTCAGCGGATAGGCAGGTGCTTCCAATGATCGACGTGGCCACCGCGTTTGTATCGACAATCGGTCGAACGCACAGACCTCATTTTAGGTCGGAAGATGTTACCTTGATTTTTTCCATGCACGTCACGACAAACTTGAATCGATAGTCTGCCAAATGACCATATCTCCCCGGGCCATAGAGTCTGCCTACGACTGTCACCTCGGCTTCCTTGTCGGATGGACCCGGAGCGCCGCGGTTCTTTCTCGTCTCGGGACAAAGCTCCTTCTCATCCGCGAATTCAAGCCAGGCTCCCGGTTGCTGTGGGCACCCGCGGTCATGCACAAATGTGGTTTCGAAGCCGAATTGCCAGGTAGCATTGAGGCGGACGAGCTTACCGATATGGACCTTTTGGTGTTCGAGAAGAACACAATACCTAAGGGAGGGAATTGCCCGAACATCGGCGGAACTGTCGCGTGGACGATTGACTCGTTGCGCGGATCCACCGACTGGGATCATGGAGTGGGGCAACGAAAAGAACAGCAGGGCTATTGGGACGATCTTAAGCATGGAACCTCTTCTTGCATTGATACCCCGGAATCATACTACGGTCAAAAGTAGAGGGAGGGCAATTGCTGCCCTCCCTTTCAGTTGTTACTCCGATTCGGTTACTGCTTTGCGACCCGGATACCGAAAGCATTAGTCATTGCAACCGCATCTCCCGATGGTTATGTCACTGTCGGCGATGGTGTAAGACCGACCCCCGAACGCAATTGAGGCATCGCCCACACGGGTGCAGGTATTGACCAAAAGGTTGATGTTCCGGTCGGGGATTTTGGGAACGGGTCCCTTATCGGTCAAAGTAAGCTTGCAGAAGTTTCGGGTTAGTACGCCGGTCCCGCTTAACGCAACGCCCTTCGCACAGTCGAAGAACAGGTACTGGCCTGTAGACGAATTGAACGTGAAGACGGTTAATCCCTGCTGTATGCATATTTGGACATCATCAGGGATACCGTCGATGTTTGCATCGGCGAACCAGCCAACATCTATCATCTGCTCGAGAGTCAAGTCGTCGGGCGCTTTGAGGTTGTGTGTCAGATCGGGATTGATCGCTGGTTCCATCAGCAGGTTTCGGAAGGAGATCGGATCAAAGTGCGAGACCGAGGAGCCGGGCTGGACCGGGTTCGGAGCATTCAGCCTTGCTCTGCCAGCGGGATCCGCGCCGGCTCGAATCGAAAGGTCGACGCCCAGTGTCGCAGTGACTCCGCCCGCCAGTTGAGCCTTAATGGCGTTGCCGTCTGCAAGACTGACGCTCACGGTGGGGATGACGATCGTCGGATCCACACCGGCCATTTGAGGAGGCGCTCCCGCCACGTTGTTGGCGATGATGACGGCCACGGCCCCCGCGTTCTGAGCGATTTTCGTCTTGACAGCGAACCCGCAAAGGCCCCGGTCTATTAGCGCAATCTTGCCATTGAGCGAACCCGCGGGAAGCGCCTCGCAGCCGTCCGATGTGGGTGCTACACCGTCGTTGACCAGTATCACCGGGGCGGTAATACCGGGCGGGCTGATGGGCGGACCGAAGGCTGCAGTCCCGAACTGCTTGGATCCGGCTATGGCACCCGGAGAATCTATACGTACCGTAGGGCTGCCGAAGCTAAGCACGTTAGGCACACCTCCCGTCACAGTGGGACCCGCCCAGACGAGGTTGCCGAAATTGATGGCCGACGCCTGGCGTTGTCCAGCAGTCATCTGATTCCAGAACAGACCGACGGTGTTGTCGAACGTGAATCGGGAGAAAATGTCGGTCCGACCTGCGAAATTATTCCCCGAGGAGGAGTTCACGAAAGCCGAGAATCCCAGCCCGTGACCAAGCTCATGCAGGACCACTACTACCAGGTCGTTTTGCGCGCCATGGTTGTTATCCAACCCGAGATAGAAGTTGAAATTGCTGCTGAATTGAGCATTGATGTCAGCAAAGCCGGGATTGAGTTCCGCTCCCCTTCGCTTGTCCGCCAGCGCAGAATGGTACCAGGTGTTTCCGAACTGCGCTCCGGGGAAGGGGAAGACGCCCCCAAAGTCGGAAAAGACAAAGGTCGCGCCCGCCGACCCCAGCACATTAGCACCAAGCGGGTTGAAAGCGGCGGTGACAAAAACCTGGACGTTGCTGTCGAGCGTGGCACCCCATAGGTCCGCTGCAAACTGAAATGCGATAAGGCGCTGCTGGCCTCTGGTCGTGCCTGGATTGCCTCCGACAGGCGCGACCGGCGTCGGATCGTTGAACCCCTCGTTGGGTCCGTCCACGTTCACGACTGTGATTGTGGCCGAGGCGAGCGCGCTGTCAGAAACGGAAAAAAGGAAGACTACCAACGCGATTAGCATCAGGGGGTATTTGCTTGGGTGTCTATTTAGCATTGGGGGCCTCCTTGCTTGCCGGCGCCGGAATCTTTGCCGGGTCGATACCAAGGAATGCGGCCGCCTCTGCCATACTCGTCACGCATCTGATTTCGTTAGTGCCGTCCGGACTCGGTTTGGCGAGGACGACGCTCTTGAAGCGCCCCTGCAAATCCACCCGTCTGGTTCCGTCGGGACGCCGTTCAACTCGAAGTCCCTTCGAAGACCGATCCGTGAGACTTGTTATGGTTTCCACCAGAGCTCTCGCCTCTTCGACTGTCGGTTTCCTCAGCCTTCCGGTCCGGGCGTCTATGGTGATCCTCTGATTTGCAAATTCAACAGTCGCATCATCGTCTGAAACCTGTGGTTGTTGTCGACTGCTTTCTTGTTGAGCTTCGGCCGTTGGTGAGGAGACGATAGCTCCTACCACGACGGCAAGAACAACCGCTGATGCCAGGATGGTTATTAGAACCCACACCCGGGATCGGGGCTTGCGAGGTTGCTTAACTTTTCGCTTCTTCATTCTTTTCTCCTTTTGATATAGAGTTGTTCGGTCTGTCGTCTTCGCCGAAGTGCCAGCTCGATGGACTGTTCATCGAGCACTTGAGTGGACCGGACTACGCATCCGCGATAACAAAAGCGGCAGACGTTCAAACGACTGTGGTTGTAAGATCTTATCCCGCCGTACCGACGAGTGCGGAGCGACGCATCGCGCTTTGAGATCATACGGCGCGGCGCTAAAACTGGGAGGAACTCAAGGCCTGGTAGACCCAAGCTCCTCGCCCCTTTTGTAAAAGTCCCTACCTATTAGATTAAGAGGCCATTAAGAACGCGGCGATCTTATCCGAGCCATTCCTTCGGGTCAAGGCGCCGATTCGGATTGAGATCGCAGACGGTCAACCTGCGAAGATGAAAGAGCTGGACCGCCGTTGGCCGCGGCCAGGTCAGTTATCCAAAACCGCTCAGTTCGGCGCGGGAATGCTCCGACTCAGCCGTCCATCTCGCTCACGACGCCTCCGTTTGTTAGCATTCACCGACCTGAAAAGCGCGAGCGCGGTAATGCAAAACGGGAAAGCGAAGGTGTCGTGAACAAGACCGGCGAAATCGAGCGATATGTAACGACGCGGCGGGTATTGCTTGCAATGGCCGGGCTCTTCCTTCTGAACCTGCTGTTGAGGGTGTTCTACCTTCGGTACGACTTCGTCAACGGCGACGAAGGAGTAAGGGCGCTCAGCGCGATGCGCATGCTTGAGGGCGCGCGACTTTACGCCGACGTTGTGACCGACAAGCCGCCCGGGGCGAGCTTTTTCTACGCCGGAGTTTTCGCGGTATTCGGGCGCAGCATGAAGGCTGTTCACCTGGCGGCCACCGTTTGGAACTTCGCGACTTCGCTGGTTGTGTACTCGACCGCCGCACGCTTCTACGGAAGGCGAACAGCGCTTTGGGCGGCATTTTTCTTCGTCTACTTCAGCACCAACTACTTCACACAAGACACGATGGCGGCGAACACTGAGCTTCTGATGGCGTTGCCGTATACCGCGGCGTTCTACTTCTTTATGATGGCGGGCACGGACGCGGGTGGGGGCAGGCGCGCGCGGACACTAGCTCTCGTCGCGGCCGGTTTTTTTACCGGAATCGCCGCCATGTTCAAACAAGTTGGCGTTCTCAACCTGGGGCTCTTTGCACTTCTCGAAGCAGGGGCGATACACCGGGCGCAAAACGCCGAAGGGGGTCAGCGCCTGATGGCGTTGCTCGGCAAGTCGTTCCTTCGCTTGTCGCTTGTCGGGTCAGGCTTTGTTGCGGTCCTGGTTCTGTTTGCGCTGTGGCTCCTTAACATCGACGCGCTTGCTGACTTCTGGCGCAACGGAATCCTCCTGAACATGTTCTACATCGACTCCGGTCCTGCCAATCTGTGGCTGAAGTTCTTGCTCAGCCGAGGAGTGAGCTACGTCTTGTTCAATGCGACCATCTGGTCGCTCTCGATCCTGGCAGTTGTGCATGCTCTCCGAGCCGAGAAACGGCGTAAGCAAAACCGAGACGGAGGTGAAGCCGAGACTCGCGAGTCTTTGGCGTCCACGCGATTTGATTGGGAAATAGCTTTATGGACCGCTGTGACGCTTGTCGGGGTCGGGATGGGCGACCGCTTTTTCGGCCATTACTTCATAGCTGCATTGCCCGCACTTTCGCTGCTCGGAGCGCGCGGCGGTCGTCTGCTGTGGGAACGAGTAAAAGTTTCGCCGGGCCGCGTCAGATGGAAGATGGCAGCCGCAGCCCTTGTCGTTCTGTTCACGATCGGCCTCTTGAGGAATCATCACCGAACCCTTGTGCTGGCTTATGAGACCATTACCCGCTCTCGAACGCGCTGGAGTGCAGACTGGGGGATGACGAAGCGTCAAGAGGAGGCCGAGATCGTTTCTGCGTTTGTCAGAGACAGGATTGCGGAGGGTGAGCCGCTGTACATCTGGGGCTACGCGCACGATGTATACTGGCAGACTGGTTGCCGTCCGGCGTCGCGGTACTTGACTCCCTACTACATCGATGGGCGCTTCGTTGACGCTGAAGGTATGGTTGCTGAATCCGGAGAAACATTTCGAAGGGAAGCTGCGGCAAATCTAATCGACGACTTGCGCAACGCTAAGCCGCGACTGATCCTCGACGTCTACTCGAGCATTCAATCTCTGCCTCACCCGGAGCTGGTCAGGTTTATCAGAACAGACTATCGAGACGCGGGAGTTATCGGACCGGACCCCGAGCGCCCTTTTCGTGTCTTTGAGCTGAGAGATCCAACCGATGCAGAACCGTCCCGGAAAGGTGTGCGGAAGAGACGAGTCCACCCCACTTAGCCGGTCAACCGGCGATAGGGCGTGTCTTGATCCACTCGTTGATCATCGGCAGAGCCTGTCTCGGGAAGACGTGTCCCACGGGAAAGCTCAGGAAGTCCACCGACCGCGCCCGCCGTTTTATTGCATCCTTGAACGTGCGCGTCCGCTCGAGCGGGTAGAACTGGTCGGTTTCTCCGGCGATTATCAGAACGTCTGTATGAGTCTCTTGATACTTGTCCTGGTCCCAGTCGCCGGGGATTCCACCGCACACTGCGACCACTCCTCGCACAACGCCGGGGTTAGTGAACGCGAACCGGTAATTCAACGACACCGATTGAGAGAACGCGATCAAGAAGATTGCCCGTCGATCGATTGAGTGCACGGCCTCTATGTCACGAATAACCGCTCGCAACGTTTCATGATGCAGTCTCATCGTTTCTTCGGCCTTATACTGCATCATCCATCCAAAGCCTATCTTCGGTTTGTCAGGCTCGCCGTCATCGCGCACGAAAAATGAGTTCGGCCCCTGAACGGAAGCGATGATCAAGTCTTCGGAGTTGACCCTTCGCATGAGGGACATCATCGATTCTTTGTTTCCCTCATACCCGTGAAAGGCGACAACGAGCGGTCTAGGTTGTGAAGGCTCGCTATCAGGAACGTACAGGTCGTAGTACAGGTTGACGTGTTGTTCGGTGTATTTCTCGCTTAGCATTTGAGGTTCCATTCTGCCGTGTTGCTGTTGGCCGCAGTGCGATATTATCTGAGGCTATGAGCGATGGAAAGCGTCCCAGGTATGTGATTTTCGGTGCGGGAGCAGTCGGCAGCACGGTTGGTGGGCTGCTGGCTCGGGCGGGTTCGCGGGTGGTTTGCGTTGCCCGACCCGCCCGGGTTGCGGCGTTGTCAAAAGGGATTGTGCTCAAACTGGACGGCCGGGAGATCGTAGTCAAGGTCGAATCCGGGTCACACATCCGGGACCTCAAACCCGACTCCAGCGACATCGTCGTAATCACAACCAAGTCGCAGATGACTGAATCGGTGATTGGGGAGTTGGCCGTGGTATACAACAAAGAGCTGCGTGTAGTGTGCCTGCAGAATGGAACGCGAAACGAAGAGATCGCACGGCGCACGTTCGAGAACGTCTATGCCGGATTGGTATTCTTCAGCGCCGTTCAACTCGAGCCGACATCCATTTCGCTTCCGCAAGGCCTCACGGTTGCGGTTGGTTGTTATCCGAAAGGAGTCGACAATACCGCGCGGGAGCTTTGCGACGATCTTACGCGCGCCGGCTTTGATACGCTCGCTTCGGGTTACGTGATGTCGATGAAGTGGGGCAAGCTGGTGGCAAATCTCAACAACGCGACGCACGCCATCACTGGCTACTGGCTTGAGCGAGGAATGGCGGACCGGGAGATGCGCCGGCTCATGCTCGAAGTGCGCGAAGAAGGGTTGCGAGTTCTGGACGCTGCGGGCATCGAGGTCGAGCCACCAGCAGGAGAACCTTCGCCAATACGAATAAGAGAGATGACCGAAAAGCTGAGGCTGTCTCCAGACCCACAACGCAGCCGAGCCGATGTTCCGGAGGAACATCGGACTTACGCATCGATGTGGCAAGACCTTGTTCTCAACCGGCGCACCAGTGAAGTGGACTTTTTGAACGGCGAGATAGTCAGGCTTGGCCGCAAGCTGGGAATCCCCACGCCCTACAATGCGGCATTGTTGGAGATAGTAAATCGCATGTTCGACGGCAACCTCAAGCCGGGCATTCACACACCGGCCGAACTCCGCGCACAGATCAGATCTTCGGCCGCAGGATTCCAGCATTGAGAGCGCAACCCCCGTGGCTTCAAGGGATGCGAGCGCCGCCCGAGTCGCCGATCATCCTTCCGATTAGCAACTTACGGCTATCTCCTTAAACCACAATATATTGTATTTTGTGATTGACACTGGTCTATCTATAGAGTACACTCCGAGACCGCTACGGGAGAGCAGCAGCCGGGGAAAATAGATAATCTGTAGTAGTCAATCTGCCCGCGAATCCAATCAAGGAGTCCAAGCCGGGCTGAGTTGACAAGGATCAAGAAGCGCAGTTTCGCCGCACCACGAGTAGAGCAGCACGAGGGCCAAAGAAGTACGCACACGCCTCAGCAGAACGGCTCAGAC
This sequence comes from Blastocatellia bacterium, assembly GCA_049273855.1. Taxonomy (GTDB): domain Bacteria; phylum Acidobacteriota; class Blastocatellia; order UBA7656; family UBA7656; genus Onstottus_B. The sequence continues at coordinate 27,157 of JBASRN010000162.1, read as the reverse complement.
AGGAGAATCGAGGAGTCGGCTGCACAAGACAACCCAAGCCAGCAGGCAGGCCATCAGTCCCCAACTAGCCGGCGAGCGCAGTGGGACCGGACTAGTTTTGCTTGAATCTGCAGGAGCTGAGCGGAACAATTGATAATAAGAATGACGACTAAGGAGAGCTAAGCATGTCTTCCAGATCTGCAGGCGATGTGAACAAGTCCAACGGCCAAACCTCACTCGAAGACGCGTTGTCGCCTTTGGTTCCCCACGCCGACGTTCGCAAGTCCGGTGCTCCTGCTGACAAGAACCAGCTCAACGAACTGGGTCAGAAGATTTTCCTGGATCGCTATGCGATGAAGGATATGCGCAAGCGAACGCTTGCCGTCGGCGATCTCGTGATTGTCTGCGTTGACCCGACCAGCGGCCAGCGCGAGATCGGAATTGTAAGCTCAATGGACAAGAGTGCGAATGCGGGCGCAGGACGCTTGACCGTAGAGCTCCAAGAGGGCGCCCGGATCGAGTGTCTCTCGGAGCACGTCTCGAAACCAATCGAAACCGAGCCCGAGCAGATGATGGAACGAGTGGCGCGCGGAATCGCCGCAGTCGAGGGTGATCAGGCCGACGAGTGGTATCACAATTTCAGGTGGCTGCTTAATGGATGGAAGTTCGTACCGGCGGGCCGGATACTGACCGCCGCCGGGACCGACCAGCAGCTTACCTTCTATAACTGTTACGTCATACCTTCCCCGAAGGACTCGCGGCGTGGGATCGTCGATACGCTTTCGCAGATGATGGAAATCATGTCGCGCGGCGGCGGCGTTGGGATTAACGTGAGCAGTTTGCGGCCGCGTCATTCCTATGTTAAGGGCGTCAACGGCCGTTCATCGGGATCGGTCTCGTGGGGAGCGCTTTATTCGTTTGTTACCGGGCTTATTGAGCAGGGCGGATCGCGGCGCGGGGCGTTGATGCTGATACTGGATTGCTGGCATCCGGACGTGCTGGAGTTCATCGGCTCCAAACGCGAGATGGGGAAGATAACGAACGCCAACATCTCCGTTGGCATATCCGACCAGTTTATGGATGCGGTGCACGCGAACGCGGACTGGGATCTCATTTTTCCAGATTCATCGGATCCCGACTACGAGCAAACCTGGGACGGCAACCTGGCAAAGTGGATCGCCGCCGGGAAGCAGACTGTAGTACACAAGACGGTCAGGGCTCGCGCGATATGGGATTCGATCATCGAGTCGGCTTGGGCGTCGGCCGAGCCGGGCGTGTTCTTCATCGAGCGCGCAAACAAGCAGTCCAACTCCTGGTATTACGACGCGGGCTATCTGGGTTGCACTAACCCGTGCGGAGAACAGCCGCTACCCGGCTTCGGAGTCTGCAATCTGGGCGCGATAAATCTGTCAAAGTTCGTCAGCGATGGGGATGTCACGTGGGACGATCTTGGAAAATCGGTTCGCTACGCTGTCCGGTTTCTGGATGATGTGATTGATGCAACTCCTTACTTCTTTGACCAGAACTACGCGCAGCAGAAGGCGGAACGGCGAATCGGGCTGAACACCATGGGGCTTGCCGAGATGCTCATCCGGCTGGGCATTCGCTACGGTTCGGAGGAATCGGTCCACTTCATCGACCGCCTGTATCGCTTTATGTCAAGGGAAGCCTATCACGCCACCGCGGACATAGCCGCTGAGAAGGGTCCCTTCCCGATGTTCGATGCCGAGAAGTTTCTTCAGTCGGGCTACATGGAAAGCATGCCCGACGACGTTCGCGAAGCCGTTCAGGAGAAAGGCGCGCGCAATGTCACGTTGCTGACCCAGGCGCCGAACGGGACGATTGGGACGATGGTCGGTACTTCGACCGGCATCGAGCCGTTTTACTTCTGGAGCTACTTGCGCAAGTCGCGGTTGGGCAAGCACGAGGAGCGCGTCAAAGTTCTGGAAGAATGGCAGCTGGCTCATCCCGGCGAGCCGCTGCCAGGCTACTTTGTCACGGCGATGGACCTCGCGCCTGAAGACCACGTCAAAGTTCAGGCGGCGATTCAGCGTTGGGTCGATTCGTCGATCTCGAAGACCTGCAACCTTCCAAACTCCTATACTGTCGATCAGACGCGCGAGATCTACGAACTGCTGTACCGGTCGGGGTGCAAGGGCGGAACAATTTATCGTGACGGTTCGCGCGACGTCCAGGTGCTCAACCTGAGGGAAGAAGACAAGAAGGAGCGAGCAGCCGCGGTCGAGATCCCTTCGACAGAGTCGGCGGTGACGCGCGGCGGTGAAAGCGATATCGATAGTGAGTTGGCCGGCGAGGCGCCCGCTTTCTCCTCTTCAAGCGAGCTCGTTCAAAGCGAGGTAGGCTGGCAGCCGAAAGTGCGCCCGCGCCCCTACAAGCGCCGAGGTTACACGGTGAGCAAGGCGACGCCCTCTGGAACCGCGCACGTCACGATGAACGAAGACGAGGAAGGTCATCCGTTCGAAGTCTTCCTCGAGATCGGCAAGGCCGGTTCGGACATCAAAGCAATGGCCGAGGCGATGGGTCGATTGATGTCGCTGATACTGCGGATGGCGTCGCCCGTTTCGCCGCTCGAACGAGTGCGCGAGATCGCCAAGCAGATCTCCGGCATAGGCGGTGCGCGGTCGTACGGCTTCGGCAAGCGCCGAGTTCTCTCGTTGCCCGACGCAGTCGGCCAGGCGCTTGCTGAAAACTACTTGAATGCGAGCTCCGGCAATGAAGAAGGCGGACAAGGCTCCGAGATGGGAGTGGGCACTACCTCGCACGGCATAGAGTCGAGTCAGAAGCACGACTCCATTGCTATGGCCTCGGCGGATCTTTGTCCGACCTGCGGCGACTCTGCTTTCGTGCGAATAGAAGGGTGTCAGACTTGTTACGCGTGCGGCTACTCGGAATGCTAGCTCAACGCTGAGTTCTCTCTGTCGACGCTTCTCTCTGTTGACTCTCTGGGCGGACATTGATGGGTAGGATGTCCGCCCGTTTTTTGTCTCGGTTGAAACGCCGCGCGGAGCTCAGACTTCGGGCGTGTATTTCGGATAAGTCTTGCGGATCCTGGCTTCGATGTTGCCCCGGTCGCCCTCGCTCGAGGCAGTTGCAAGCTTGATCCGAAGCCTCTTTCGTTTCGCATATCGCTGACGTCGACGCTTGATCTCTCGGTCACGCTCTCTCATAGTCTTTCGATTCTCCTCACCTTGTTTAGCTGCGCCCTGACAAAGACGCAAGCCGGAGCCGCAATTCTAATGGCGGGGCGGACATCGGTCAAACGCGACTAACTACGCTACTATAGCGCGCCCTGCTCATGGAAGTCTCTCACTCATATCCGTCGGGTCTCGATCGGGAGTTATTTCAGGAGCTGCCCTGCTATTACCAGTTTCTGAATCTCCGACGTGCCTTCGTAGATCCTCAAGGCTCGAACGTCGCGATAAAGGTGCTCGACCACCGAGCCGCGAACCACTCCGGACCCGCCGTGAATCTGAACCGACGCGTCGATGATTCGCTGGGCCGCTTCGGTTGCGAAGAGCTTCGCCATCGCGGCTTCAAGAGTCACCCGGTCTGCCCCGCCGTCCTTCTTCCACGCTGCGCGATAAACCAGCAGACGCGCGGCGTCGAGATCAGTGGCCATCTCGGCAAGCTTCATCTGAGTGGCCTGGTACTCGGCGATAGGCTTGCCGAATTGCACTCGCCGCTTGGCGTAACTGACTGCTTCGTCCATCGCGCGCCACGCAAGCCCACACGCCGCCGCCCCCACCGTTGGCCGAAACGTGTCGAGCGTAGTCATCGCGATCTTGAAGCCCTGCCCTTCCTCGCCCAGGAGATCTGCGGCGGGCACGCGACATCCGTAAAAGGCGATACGCCCGATCGGATGCGGCGAGATCAGCTCGATCTTCTCTTCGAAGCGAAAGCCCGGCGCGTCTCGCTCGACCAAGAAGGCGGAAATGCCTTTACTGCCCTTGCCGGGATCGGTCTTAGCGAACACCGTGTAGAAATCCGCAAGCCCCGCGTTGGAGATGAACGTTTTCACGCCATCGATCACGTAGCTCTCGCCATCGCGGCGCGCGGTGGTTTGAATCGCCCCGACGTCCGAGCCTGCTTCGGGTTCGGTGATCGCGAACGCGGCTATGGCCTCGCCTGATCTCACGCGAGGGAGGATCCGCTGCTTCAACAGGCCTGATCCTGCAAGCGCTATGGGAAAACTCCCCAGACCTTGCATCGCAAACATCAGATCCGCAAGCGACGATTCATAAGAGAGATGTTCCCGAGCGACGGCGAGCGAGCGTACGTCGAGCGCCGTGGAGCCGGAGTTGAAATTGACAGGCACGGCGTGGACGAGAAGCCCTTCGCGAGCGAGCGCTCGAACGAGGCCGCGCGCCTGGTGCTCTTCTGTGTCGCCCGACGATGCGTCGCGCAACTGTTCGCGATTGAAGCGATCGACCTGCTCTGCAAGCTTCGCGTGTCGGTCTTCCAAAAAGGGCGTACTCAACATAAACCCGATAGTAGCTTCGAACTCGGTCGGCATCAATTCGAAGACGTTTGTCTTGGTTGTGGATCAGCTTGAATTAAGCTTGTTGCCCACGATACGATGCAGCGCGCTTGATGATTTGCCACGGATGAACGCAGATCGGGACCTCAACCTTAGGGGCTGAAACCACTCCCGGTTCAACTCCGCGTTTGTCAGCGTTCATCTGCGACGGCACGGGAGAATGATGGCGGGACCGCTTGATGGAATTCGCGTTATCGATTTTGGCCGCTTCATAGCCGGACCTTACTGCGCGATGATGCTTGCCGACATGGGCGCAGAGGTGATTCGCGTCGAGCGGCGCGAAGGCGGCGAAGACCGCAAGCTTGGACCGGTCACCGAAAGCGGCGAAGGCGGGTTGTTCCTGAATGTCAATCGCAACAAACGAGGCATAACGCTTGACCCCGCGCACCGGCTCGCGGCTGAGATCGTGCGGCGGCTGGTTCGCAGCTCCGACATCGTAATCGTCAACCTGCCGATCGACGTGATGAAGCGCCTCGGTCTGGACTACGACTCGCTGCAAGCGATCAAGCAAGACATCATCCTGGTGATGGCTTCTGCGTTTGGTCCGGATGGTCCCTACAAAGATCGCATCGGTTTCGACGGTGTCGCCCAGGCGATGAGCGGCTCGATGAGCCTGACGGGATTCCCCGGGGCGCCCGTTCGCTCGATCGTGTCGTGGGTCGATTACGGCACGGCGCTGCACGGCGCGTTCGGCGCGATGACTGCGCTCTACCATCGACAGAAGACCGGGCGAGGTCAGTTGATAGACGTATCGCTGCTTGCAACCGGAGTCACGTTCATGACGCCGCTTCTGGCTGAGCGCGTTACCACCGGTATCAAACGAGAGCAGCCCGGCAACACCGGGTACTACGCCGCGCCAAGCGATGTCTACAAGACTCGCGACGGATGGATAATAGTTCCCACGATCGGCGGCCCAATGTTTCGAAGATGGGCTCGGCTTGTTGGACGAGAGGACATGATTGCTGATCCTCGATTCAAGGATGACATCTCTCGCGGCAACAACGCAGCGCTGGTTAATCAAGTGATGTCGGACTGGTGTGCCGCGCGCACTCGCAAAGAAGCCCTGGCCGAGCTCGAGAGTGCGCGGGTGCCGTGCGGGCCCGTGTACGACCTGGATGAAGTGCTCAGCGACACACAGGTGAACGCGCGAGGTCTTCTCCGGGAGCTCCAGTACCCCGGCGGCTCGAAGCCGGTTCCAATCGCCAGCTCTCCCTTGAGGATGAGCGAATCATCGCGCATGGTGCGCCGCGCCCCGGTCCTGGGTGAGCATACGAACGAGGTGCTGGCGCAGCTTGGATTCACCGCCGTTGAGATCGCGGAATTTCGCCAGGAAGGCGTTATCTGATCTCCCACCACGACCTGGAAAGGAGAAAGCACAGTGCCGCAACGTGTAATCGAAGGGATCGAAGAACTCAAAACCCTCGTAGGTCAGGAAGTCGCCGCGAGCGACTGGTTCGAAGTCACGCAGACTCGCATCAACGCGTTTGCCGACGCCACCGAGGACCATCAGTGGATTCACATCGACGCTGAGCGCGCGAAAACCGACTCGCCGTTTAAGACAACAATCGCGCACGGCTTTCTGACGTTGTCGTTGTTGCCTGATTTCGCGGCTCAGGCTTTCAAGGTGCAGGGCGATTTCAAGATGGGAATCAACTACGGCTTGAACCGGCTGCGATTTGTCTCGCCCGTTCCTGCCGGCTCACGGATTCGGGCGCGCTTCACGCTTCACTCGGTTGAAGACGTGCCGGGCGGCGTTCAGCTAACTTGGTCGGTGACTGTGGAGATTGACGGCGGCCAGAAACCCGCGCTCGTTGCCGAATGGCTTGTGCGGTACTACCAATAGAGGCATGGAGTACAGGCTTTAGCCTGGTTTTTGCCTAGGGATAGAAGAGAGTCGTCCCTTTCGGTCGATCGCGAGCGAAGCAATGGATTCAAGACCAGGCTAAAGCCTGTACTCCATGCTCTTTGAGCGAGCGAAGCAATGGATTCAAGACCAGGCTAAAGCCTGTACTCCATGCTCTTTGGCGCTGCGGGCCCAGATGACCACCGAGATGCAGAAGCAAACCAACGCCGAGTCGACCTACCGAGTTCGTGCACGTAACACCTCGGTTGATTCCGAGAACAAGATTCACGACGACGCGGTTGCCGCTAGCTACGGCTTTCGCGGCGCATTGGTGCCGGGCATAACGGTCTACGCTTATATGACCGTTCCGCTGGTCGAGCGATTCGGTTTGGCTTGGCTCGAGCGCGGGTCGATGCAGGTAAAGTTTCATCAGCCGTTCTACGCTGGTGAAGAAGTGATCGTCAATGCTCGTGTCGATGCTGACTCTGAGCCGATCAAAGTCAGCGTCACGGCAGGGCGCAGCGATGGTACGGTTTGTGCCACTGCGCTCGCGACGATCAAAGATCCATCAACGTGGCTGGGCGAGGGTCGAATCACTGAGTATCCCAAAGCCGCCTTGCCGGAGGCTGAATCCCGTCCCGAAGCGTCGCGCGAGTCGTTAGTCGCCGGCGCTACGCTTGGAACACTTATCGGGAAATTCGATCTGCCTGACGTTACTTTGCTTGGGAGCCTCGATGAGCGGCTGCCCGTCTATTTCGGCTCGCAAGCCGTCGCCCATCCGTTTGCGCTGCTTCGATTGTCGAATCACATCTTGATGAGCAACGTCAAACTCGGTCCATGGATTCATACTGCGAGTGATCTGATCAATCAAAGCGCGGTTCGAAACGGCGAAGAAGTGTCGGTCAGAGGGCGAGTAAGTGAGTGCTTCGAGCGCAAGGGCCATGAGTTTGTGGTGCTTGATGTGCTGGTCGTGGCGAACCGAGATCGTATCGTCCAACAGGTTCGTCACACTGCGATCTATCGTCCAAGATCGGGCTGAACGTATGCCGTTTTGCGGAAGCCGCGGGCTTGCCAACAGACCTTCGCCTCTCATCTCTTGAGGCGGCTCGATCAAATCAAACCGGTGACAGCTTGGGAAGGGTGGCTTGCCCCCGCCGGTGTGTCTGAGATTCGAAGCGCGGGGGCAAGCCCTCCTTCCCAACCTGCTATCGCTTCGAGGTCCGAGGTTAGCTGCTCACCCTCCTTTCCTTGACTCGCTCGAAACCGCTCTGCTATATCACGCGCGGGGATAATCATGTCAGGCATAACCTCCTTCGGGGCTTACATACCTTTCTATCGGCTCACTCACAAAGAGATAGCCCGCGCGTGGGGCGGGCGGGCGGGTGAAGGCGAGCGCGCGGTCGCTAACGCCGACGAAGACTCGATCACGATGGCAGTCGAAGCTGTGCGCGACCTGCTCGGCAAAAGCGAAGGCCGCGAAGTGGACGGCTTGATCTTCGCGAGCACGACTTCGCCGTACTCTGAAAAACAGGCTTCGGCGATGATCGCGACCGTCGCGGACCTCAGGCACGATGTGCGGACGGCGGACTACAGCGGGTCGCTGAGATCGGCTACCACAGGCATTCTTGCTGCGCTCGACTCGGTGAATGCAGGTTCGGCTTCAAACGTCATCGTCACCGCAGCCGACACGCGTCTTGGGGCGCCAAAGTCCGCAAGCGAGCGGGTATTCGGCGATGCGGCGTCTGCACTTCAGCTTGGCGGCGACAAAGTCATCGCCAGGCTCATTGCAAACCACTCGACGACGGAGGAGATGACCGACGTCTGGCGCCGGGGCGGCGATCAGTTTGTTTCAGGTTGGGAAGAGCGATTTGCCGTCACCCAGGGTTACCAGCGAGTTGTGCGACAGGCAGTCAGCGAGCTCTTCGAACGCAGCGCGATCGGCCCGTCCGAGATCACGAAAGCGATTTTCTACGCGCCGGATCAAGGCTCGCTTGCGGCGGTCGCGAAGAGTCTCGGGCTCAAGGCCGAGCAGATTCCCGACCACCTGTTCTCGTCGGTCGGCAACACCGGCGTGGCCATGCCCTTGCTCGTTTTGTCGTCGGTTCTCGAGACCGCGAGCGCCGGTGAAAAGCTGCTGGTCGTCGGGTATGGTTCGGGCTGCGACGCACTATTGTTTGAAGTGACTGATGAAATCGAGACGGCGAAAAAGTCGGCCGGCCGGGGCGTCAAAGGACATCTCGCCTCAAAAGCTCACCTGGACAGCTACGAGCGCTATGCCAAGTTTCGCGAGCTGATCGACACAGAAGGAGCGCGCCGACAAGCGCCCTCAGCATCGGCGGCGGTTATCTTGCGGCGCAGCGACGACATCTACAAGTTTCACGGACATCGGTGCTTGAACTGCGGCAAGATCCAGTATCCGAAACAGCGCATCTGCATTAGTTGCCAGTCGAAGGACAGCTTCGAAGACGTGAGGCTCGCGAACAAGCGCGCATCGCTGTTCACGTTCACCGTGGACTTTCTGAACGCAGACCCCGACCCGCCGAGCGTGATGACCGTGGTGGACTTTGAAGGCGGGGGCCGCGCTTATCTCATGATGACCGATCGCAATCCTGCCGAGGTGAAGATCGAGCAGGAAGTCGAGATGACCTTCCGCCGAATGTACGAAGCCGAAGGCTTCGGCAATTACTACTGGAAGTGCCGCCCCATCAGGTGAAGAAGGGTTCAGGGTTCGGGGTTCTGGGTTTGGGGTTTAGGAGTTGGGCTCCAAACTTTGAACTCGGCGCTACGAACCCCGAACCCTGAACCCCGAACCCTGAACGCGAAGTGCAAGTCTCTCCCGCAGGCTCGTTCTAATAATCACGAAGACTACCAGCCCTGCCTCACTCTCTCTCACAAGGAGATTCACATGAAAGCTCCGGCTGTTTTTGGTGCGGGCGTTCTACTGGCGGGCGCGCTCGCGTGTTCGTGGTCCTCTCGAGTGCTTGAAGCGTCGCCGATAGCTGCGCAAAAGTCCAGGGCCATCGTCGTCAACACGGCGCGCGGTCCAGTGCGAGGGGATTGGCGAATCGGCGCTCCGATCGCTTTTGAAAGGCTCACCATCTTCCCGGTCATCTCTGATCAACCCACAGCGAGCACTGAGTTCATCACCCTCGATCAGGGGTTGCGTTCTGGAAAAGTTACGATCACCGAACTTGGCGCGAACGGACGCTCGCGGAGGATCAACCGACGGCAGCTGAGCGACGGCGCTGAAGTGAACAGACTTGCGCTGACCAACAACTCAGGCAAGGCGCTGGTGCTGATTGCCGGCGAGATGATACTCGGAGGCAAGCAAGATCGCATCGTCGGTCACGATTGCATCATCGAGGCCAGCAACACCCCGGTTTCGCTCGATGTGTTTTGCGTAGAGCACGGCAGATGGTCAGGCGAGAGCGCATTCGGGCAAAGCGAGAGTGCCGGCACCCGGGTTGCGCGCGGGAACACGGATGGCCGTGGAGTTGGCGCCGGCGTTTTCTCCGGAGGCGGAGCGGGGACAGGTCCCAGTCGAGGGAACTCGCATGGAGGCGGAGCTGGTGCCGGCCCTGGTTCCGGAGGCGTGGTGGGGACAGGTTCCGGTCAAGGGTCGACTAACTCGATGACGGTTATGCCGATGGCTCTGCCTAATATTCGGGAGAAAGCCCAGGCAAAGAAGAGTCAGGATGAAGTCTGGAGCGCAGTCGCCGAGACCGTGACGGTCAATGCCGCGGTGTCCGAAACGTCAACCCTGAACTCGGTCTACCAGGACAAGCGGGTAAACGGAAAGCTGGAGAACTATGAGCGCGCGTTTGCAAACAAACTGGGGACTCGCAGCGTCGTCGGCGTGGTCGCGGCGGTCGGCGGCAAGATCATCTCCGCGGATGTCTTCGCCAGCCACGCTTTGTTCCAAGCTTACTGGCCCAAGATGCTCAAGTCGTACGCGCTCGAGGCGGTCGGCACTGTCGGGACGGCGAAGCAGCAAGTGAGCCGGCTCGACGCCGAAGCTTTTCTTTCCCGCGCGCAAGGAACAGGCGCGACGGATGGTAAAGAAGGCGTTTACCGACTGGCCGAGAACCAGTCGAACGCCGACGCAAGCTTCGAGCTTCACTACACGAAGCAGAGTCCCACGCTCATTCACTTCAATCGTGTTGCGAAGAGGTGAGAAGGCTTCACCAGCCGAGACGATTCACCGCGATCTTGCCGTTGTTGATCACCATGACCACGTCTTGAATAGCGGTGATGTCCGAAAGCGGGTTGCGCTCGATCGTGATGAAGTCAGCTTCCAAACCGGCCTTGATCGAGCCGGTTCGCCTATCGACTCCGACGCAAGCAGCGGCAACCGAGGTCGCCGCTTTGATCGCCTCGATCGGCGGCATGCCGATGTTAACCAACTCGATGATCTCATGCGGCATGCGGCGGCTGCTCGTTGGACCGTAGCCGGTGTCCGTGCCTGCGACGACCTTCACGCCCATCTTCCATGCGTGAGCCGTCGTCTCACGCACGCGGGGCAGCATCGCGCGCCCCCGAACTGAGAGAATTGGGTTGTCATAGTCGCCGCCTGGATCGATCAAGTCCATCACCGTCGCTATGGTCGGCACCAGGTAAGCGCCGCGCTCCTTCATCATCGCGAGCGTCTTATCGCTCAGATAAGTGCCGTGCTCAATCGAGCGAACACCTGCGCGCACGGCTGCAGCAGCTCCTTCATCGCCGTGCGCATGAGCGGCTACGTATACGCCTGACTTGCGGGCTTCGTCGACGGCTGCGGCCAACTCTTCGTCAGTGAACACGCGCTTGCGAGGATCGGTGTCGGGCAGGCCTGCACGCTCGGTAGCCATGATCTTTATCACCTCAACACCGCGGTCGATCATCGCGCGCACCATACGCCGAATGGTCTCGGTGCCGTTCACCCCATTCATGAGTTCCTTCATCTTCGGCATATCGAGGAAGAACTCTTCGGCGGGCCGAGGTCGAACGTGGTAGCCAGCGGCGACCACATCGGGAATGTCGGGAACACCCGCGCGGTTAAGCTCCCGAAAGCCGATATCGACAAAGTGATTCACGCCGAGGCAGCGCACAGTCGTCGCTCCGGAAGCGAGCGCCCTTCGCGCCGCGCTCATGTCTGCAAGATGCGCGTGCGTGTCCACGAAGCCGGGCAGCAACCAGCGCCCCTTCAAATCGAGCACCGTCGCACCGGCAGGAAACTCTGCGTTGCCGGTTGCGACGCTTTCAATGCGGGCATCGTGGACGATCACAGTTGCATCGTTGATCGGCGCGGCTGACACTCCGTCGACCAAGTTTGCGTGCGTAATCACGAGAAAGGTTTTCGCCTGGCCTTGCGAGGGTCGCGGCATGGAAGCGAGCGCAGAAATGAGGAACAGGGAGGTGAGTACCAGAATCAGTCTCTTCATTGTTAGCCTCGGTGAGTCGGGTTGTTGTGGAGGCGATCCTATCACTCGACCGATCAGAATCTCAAGAACGCGAATAGGCACCGGCATAAGCTGATCTCATCGGCAGCCTGCTCCTGTCCCTGCTCAACGCGAACCGCGTAGGCAACGACCGCCTTGTGTTGCGGCGGTTCAACCTTGCCACTCTGTGCTCTCCCTCTGCTGTGCTCCCCCCGCTTGAAAAACCCGCCGGATGCCGCTAGCTTACACGCTTGTCAAATACCAGTTGGCGAACTTATTCAGCTAAAGCAAAGGAGAACCCATTATGCGACGCGTCATCGATTCCTGGCACAGTCCCAGCTTGAACAGGCCGATGGAGATTGTGACCTACGGCTACTATGGGTTCCCGCTCTTGATGTTTCCGACGGCGGCGGCCGACTATCTCGAGTACGAACGCTTCTATGTTATCGACGCGATCCAAGACTCGATCGAAGCGGGTAAGGTAAAGGTCTTTTCGATAAACAGCATCAACCGCGAGAGCTGGCTCAACGACGAGCTGCATCCGGAGTCCAAAGCGCTTCGCCAGGTTCAGTATAACAGCTATATCGCCAACGAAGTCGTGCCGTACATCTGGAACAGTTGCCAGGGGCGCTTCGGGATCATCACCGCCGGCGCGAGCCTCGGAGCGTTTCACTGCTCGAACCAGCTCTTTCGGCGGCCGGATCTGTTCGCCGGCTGTATTGCGATGAGCGGATCGTTCGATATTCGCGGCTACTATAAAGGGGACTATTACGACGACAACGTCTACTTCAACAACCCGGTTGATTATCTGCCGAACATCGAAGGGCCGGAGCTCGAGGCGCTTCGGCACAAGGAGCACATCCACATAGTCAGCGGCCAGGGGAGCTACGAGAATCCCGATGCGTCCAGGCGAATTTCGGGCATTCTTTCTCAAAAAGAGGTTCCTCACAATTTGGACCTGTGGGGATATGATATGCCACACGATTGGCCAACCTGGCGCGAGATGATGAAGCACTACGTAGCACAGAAGTTCTGAAGCCGGGCTTCGGGGAACGGCGTTGAGCAAACTCGACGGGCAAGTAGCGATCGTGACCGGCGCTTCGGCAGGGATTGGTGAAGCGACGGCAAAGTGGCTCGCGCGCGAACGAGCAATTGTCGTACTGGTAGCTCGCCGCAAAACGAGGCTGGATGAACTCCAGAAGGAGATCGAAGCATCAGGCGGCCGCGCGCTTGCGGTTAAAGGCGACGTCACTTCCGCCGAAGACCGCCAACGCATCGTTCGTGAAACTATGTCGGCGTTCGGCCGGATCGACGCGCTGGTGAACAACGCCGGCTACGGGCAGCGCGGCCCGATCGAGATCGTCCCGGTCGAAGCCATCCGCCGGAACTTCGAAACAAATCTCTTCTCGTTGATCGCGCTCACTCAACTTGTCATTCCGATAATGCGGAATCAGGGCGGCGGACGGATTGTGAATGTCAGTTCGGTGGCAGGACGGGTCGCAAGCCCGTTGTCATCGGTCTACGATGCCACGAAGCACGCTCTGGAAGCGGTGTCCGACGGGTTGCGGGGCGAGCTTGCGCCGTTTGGTATTAAGGTCGTGATCATCGAGCCGGGCTTCATCATCACCGAGTTTCTCGGCGTAGCCAGCGAGGTGTCGCGCGAGGTGATCGAGCAGGACAGCCCCTACACCGGCTCGATTGCCAGGCGCGACGAGAGCATGCAGCGGTTGCGGAGGATGGCCGGCACTCCCGATGACATCGCTGAGCTGATTGTGAGAGCGCTGGTCGTCGCGAATCCACGCGCTCGCTACGCCGCTCCGCGCCACGCTCGAGTCTTTATTGCGCTGAGACGCTTTGTCCCCGAGCGGCTCTTCGACTACGTCAACCGCCGAATAAGCACCGGTCAAAATCAAAAACAGAATCCGAAAGCAGATACTCGAACGGCGGGCGGCGCCTAATGGCAGACGATCTCACAGACGCCAGCCCTGAACTCCGCGACGCCGAGAGGCAAGTCGAGCGGCGGAGCGCGGTATTCAGGAAGGAACTTGGGCTCACCGATCTGGCGCTCACTCAGATTCTCTTTATCGTCGGCCTTCCCTGGGTCGGATTCGCCGCCAAGCTGGGACCCTCGCACATCATCTTTTGGTTGCTGGCGATCTCGCTGTTCTATCTCCCTTCCGCGGCCGTCGTGATCTATCTGAATCGGCTGATGCCGCTTGAAGGCGGTTTGTATCAGTGGGCAAAGTTGGCGTTCAACAGCTTTTTGGGTTTCATGGTTGGGTGGAACCTGTGGCTGTTCGTGATCCTCAATTGTTCTGAGATCGGTTCCGATGACATCGACTTGATCGGACCGATCCCGCAGGTGATGAGCATCGGATTTGGCAAGCTTGGTTTCGCGGCGCATATCGTGCCGATCGCGATCATAGCCTTCCTGGGAATTCGCATCGCGCAGTCGAGCGTTCAATTCGCGGGCAATACTCGCCTGCCGATGGTAGCCGGCTGGGACCGCTTGCTGCCAGAATGGTTCACGCGCCTTCACCCGAAGCGCAAGACTCCAGTCAACTCGATCATCTTCGTCGGAGCGATAACGCTAGCGGTGGGATTGGCGGGCTTGATCGGGGTAGGCGAGCAGGAAGCGTTTCAACTTCTTTGGAATGCGAGCGGGATCTTTTACGCGCTGACCTATCTGGTGATGTTCGCGATACCGCTGGTGGGATTGAAGGGGACGGCAGGGAGCGCGCCCTTGTGGCTGAAGCTTGCGTCGGCGTCGGGTCTATTGATGACGGTGCTCTATGTCGGGCTTGGCGATCTTGCCGGTGATCAAAGTTGAAAGCCGCTTCGCCTTTGCCGCCAAGATCACGAGCGTGGTCGTAGCCGCGAACCTCATCGGGCTGGCAATCTTTCTGATAGCCGCACGACGACGCAGGCGTGAAGTTCTTACATCCGCGCCGGATTGAGCTTCGACGGGTATCCTTGAAATACAGGGTGCTGGCAATTAGTATTCTTGCTCCTCGCTATGGTTGAACTTCGCAGACCTGATGGACCGCGAGAATCGATGCGCCGCTTCACGGGCGGACTACCGCGGGTCTGGCTTATCCTGCCTCTAGTCTTGTTCTCGACTATAGCGGTGGCGGGTTCGCGGTCTCGATCTGAGCCGATGTATCTCGCTCAGGTGTTTGCCGCGCAACAGATTGCTCCTGCTCGCGCACAGGTCGTGCTGGATACGACGCGGCACGACTACGGCGAAGTGTTCGCCGGAGAGGAGCTTGATTATCCATACAACATACTTAATGCGGGCACGGCACCGCTGGAGCTCGTGCAACGACCGCTCAGCGCGCGGGCGGCAATCCCCAAGGTAGCGCCGCTGGCCATTCGTGCGTCACGGGTCGCAGACCCGAGCTACAAGCTCGTGCGGGCAGCGGCAAGACTTGCCGCGCCCAGCTGATGCGCAAGCAGTGACTTTTCGTATGACAAAGTCATCCAGCCTGGTCAGTCTGGAACCATAAGGATCAAAATCCACACCGCGGAATTGTTGGGACCGATCTCGCGCAGCTACGAGCTTCAAACGAACGACCCGCAGAATCCGATTATCAAGCTGACCGCGCTCGCGACCGTCAAACCTCTCCCTGTCTTCGTCAAGCGCATCACAACTGCGGACGTGGGGTTCGGGGAGATCGCCGCAGGCTTCAACGTGTGGCCCACTTTGCGTCCGGCTCTAGCGCTTGAGCGCGGCGAGAAGCTCGACATAACGCTCAGGTTCAGGCCGCAGAAAGGAAGCACCGCTACGCTTGCTCTCGGCCCCGGCTCCCCAGACTTCTGCAAGCTCCGCCACGATAAGTCCTCAAACATCTATTGGCTGGACATCACGACCGGGCCGGTTGATGCATCGGTCAAGCGCGCGGTGCCGCTTGTTGTCACCGACCCAAATGGAGTCTCGATTAAACTGGCGGTGAACCTCGCGATCGATATTCCGGTCGAGAATCTAATCGTCACCCCGCGAGAGTTGGACCTGGGCGAGATCGCTTTGTCGAGCCTCAGAGCCGGCCGGCAAAAGGTCGGTCGCGCCGGTATTCGAAAACTGGTCGGCTCGTTTCGCATCAAGGCGTTGTCGTCGACTCTTCCCTTTCTGAAGGTCGAGCAGCAGACAATCGTCGAGGGCAGCAACTACATTGTCCGGACGCGGTTCGTTCTCGACCAACTCCCGAAGGCTGGCGCTTATAACGGAAGTTTGGTTATCGAGACAGATGCCGGTAACCGTCTCGACGTGCCAATCAAGCTCGCAATAGTCGATCGCTGAAGAGACGGTTTTGCTTTGATGGGCAAGAAGGATGGGACGGTCGTTTTGCGAGAGACGCAAGTGGGTAATAGTGTGTTGATGAGTGTGGCGGCCTCTCCTGCACACGAAGTCACTAGGGCACAAAGCCGCACAAAGAAAGCTTTGTGGGGCCTTCGTGTCCTTGGTGACTTAGTGGCGAGACTCTTCTAAACACGCTATTGCACCACTACCCGAGAGACGCATTCCTTGACACTGCTTCCGCGCGGCCATTATGCTGTCCAGTCTTTGATCTCCCAGGAACGCATTAATATTAGGAGGAACGCCCCGAATGGACCCGAAGAGAGTGCTGCAGTTTGCAGTAGACGAGCAGGTAAAATTTGTCGATATCAGGTTCACCGACTTGCCAGGTGGATGGCATCACGTGACGGTGCCGATCAACCAGTTTACCGACGCCAGCTTTGACTCCGGCATCGGATTCGACGCGTCGAGCCTTCGCGGATGGGCTTCGATTAACGAATCGGACATGCTGCTGATTCCCGATGCGAGCCGGTTCTGGATCGACCCATTTTTCGAAGAGCCGACCTTATGTCTGTTCGCCAACGCCGTAGACCCGATGACCAAAGAGGGTTACGAGATGGACCCGCGGGCCGTGGCTCAGCGGGCAGAGAGTTATCTCCGGTTTACCGGCATCGCCGACCACTGTTATTTCGGTCCCGAGGCGGAGTTCTTTATCTTCGACAACGTCAGCTATCACAATGAGGTCAACAGCGCGGGCTATAGATTTGATTCTTCTGAGGGCATCTGGAACTCTGGCCGCGTAGAAGACAATCTCGGTTATCGGGTTCGAACAAAAGAGGGCTATGTGCCGGTGCCTCCGGTCGATTCGCTGCACGACCTTCGTTCGGACATCGTGCAGAACCTTCAGTCGGTCGGCATCGAGCCTGAGATGCATCATCACGAAGTGGCAAGCGGCGGTCAGTGCGAGATCGATTTTCGATTCTCGACGCTGCTGGGCACCGCCGACAACGTTATGCTGTTCAAGTATGTCGTCAAGAACACGGCTTACTATTACGGCAAAGCGGCGACGTTCATGCCAAAGCCTATGTTTGGCGACAACGGCAGCGGTATGCACTGCCATCAGAGTTTCTGGAAAGGCGAGAAAGCGTTGTTTGCCGGCGATAAGTACGCCGGCATATCCGAGATGGCTTTGCACTACGCGGGTGGGATCTTGAAGCACGCGGCGGCGATTGCGGCGCTTGCGGCGCCGACGACGAACAGTTACAAACGGCTGGTGCCGGGCTACGAAGCTCCCGTGAACCTTGCCTATTCGAGGCGCAATAGGTCAGCCGCTATTCGTATCCCGATGTACTCGCAGTCGGCCGGCGCGAAGCGATTGGAAGTTCGCTTCCCAGATCCGTCGTGCAATCCTTACCTCGCATTCGCGGCGATGATGATGGCAGGTTTGGACGGAGTTCAGAACCAGATCGATCCGGGCGAGCCGCTGGACAAAGACATCTACGATCTTTCGCCGGAAGAGCTGAAGGACGTGCCGACTTTGCCGGGCTCGCTTGATCGCGCGCTTGATGCGCTGGAAGCGGATCACGACTTTATGCTCAAAGGCGACGTGTTCACCGAGAACCTGATCGAGCGGTGGATCACCTACAAGCGCACGAAGGAAGTCGATCCGATTCGTATGCGGCCACACCCGCTCGAGTTTCAGATGTACTTCGATGCTTGACTGGATGAGCCTCAATCTAGCCAAGGAAACGCAGACTGCCGGTCTGCGTTTTTTTGCGGGTGCGAAGATATGGTTGCCGAGGCGGCCCACGAGGATCGATTAAACCCAGATCGGGCAGGCAAGTGACGGAGCACCCAAACACACTCGCAAAGCTCATACTCTCCAAGCTCGAAGAACAGATCGAGCGATCCGAGCATCTGATCGCACTGATCCCGCCAGATAAGGTCGAATGGAAGCCGCGACCCGATGAGTTTCGCGTTTGCGAGCTGTTAGGTCACCTGCTCGAATGTCTCGCGGGTTTCTGCGCGACGCTTTACGACCTCAACCCGGAACGACTCGCGGACTTTGCCAGGTTGCGGGAGCTTCGAGTCAATCACTGCTGCGAGATCGAAGAAGCCCGGACTCGAATGGCCGAGTATGACGCGCACATAAAGCGAGGCTTTGCGATCCTCAGCGATCACGACCTCGCCCGCCCGTTGGCAACCGTGTTTGTGCCGGAGGGCGAGGCGTGCTTGACGTTACTGTTGGGTAACCTCGAGCACCTGATCAACCACAAGTATCAGCTCTTCTCCTATCTCAAACTGTTAGGTGTTCAGGTCGAAACTGCGGATCTGTACCGTCTTCGCGGTGAGTGAGAAACGAATCGCTACTGAAACGGCGTGAAGAAGCAGCTTCGTTCGCCTGTGTGACAAGCTGGTCCGCGAGGGTGAACCTTGACCAGCAGCGTGTCGCCGTCGCAATCAACTGTGATCGACTCGACCTCCTGAGTGTTCCCCGAGGTTTCGCCTTTGTGCCACAGCGACTGGCGTGACCGGCTCCAAAACCACGTTTCTCCGGTCTTGATCGTCTTGGCCAGCGACTCAGCGTTCATGTAGGCAAGCATCAAAACCTCACCGGTGTTTGCATTTTGCACGACGACCGGCACGAGACCTCGCTCGTCGAACTTCACGCCGCTTGGAGAGTCGGGCATTGTCAGATCCAGTCTCGCTTGCTTGAGCTAGAAACGCGAACATAGAATGCCAGCCGCGGACGGTCTTAGGCAAACGAGGTGACCTATGAATGTCCCTGACGGACGGCCGCCGATGATCGAGAAACGAGGGTTCAAGCATCGTGAGCTAACAGAAAAGATAATCGGCGTCTTTTATGAGGTTTACAACGAGTTGGGGCACGGCTTCCTGGAGTCGGTCTATGAAGGAGCGATGTTGATCGCGTTGATCGAAAGCGGCTTGAAGACCGCTCACCAGGTCCCGACGCCTGTGTGGTTTCGCGGGCGGATGGTGGGCGACTTCAAGGCTGATATGCTCGTGGAAAGGGCTGTGATCCTGGAGTTAAAAGCGGCTCGTGCACTCGAATCGGCTCATGAGGCGCCGCTTCTCAACTATCTTCGGGCCACTGATATTGAAGTCGGTTTTCTGCTTAACTTCGGGGTCAAGCCACAATTCAAGCGATTGGCTTATGATAACGACCGAAAGGCGCCGCAGATTGGCGCAGATCAACGCGGTGAGTCGTGAAGTGAGGTGACCAGGGCTGCCGCAGATTGGCGCAGATCAACGCGGATAGCTTCCGGGTTTGATCCCGGTTCCGTATCCGCGTAGATCTGCGGTAATCCGCGGCTCATCTCATCGGCAAGCCTCGAGAGCGCAGATACTCTTTTGCTTGACCTATCGTGAATTCGCCGAAGTGAAATATCGAAGCCGCCAGCACCGCGGACGCCTTGCCCTCATTAAGAGCTTGATACAGATGCTCAAGCGACCCGGCGCCGCCAGAAGCGATCACCGGAATCGATACTGCTTCCGAGACCGCTCTGGTCAACTCAATATCATAGCCGTGCCGCGTGCCGTCGCAATCCATGCTGGTCAGCAATACCTCGCCAGCTCCAAGCCTTTCAGCTTCGCGCGCCCACTCAATCGCATCAAGTCCCGTCGCGGCTCTTCCGCCGTGAGTATAGACCTCCCACTGCTGAGACGGGGAGAAGGAGAGACGCGGGGAGGGGGCGAAGGTCTCCCCGTCGCCCCCTCCCGTTGTCTCCGTTTCTTCTCTTCGGCGGCGCGCGTCGATCGCTACGACGACAGCTTGCGAGCCAAACGCGCGAGCCCCTTCGGTGATGATCGAGGGGTACTCGATTGCGGCGGTGTTAATCGACACTTTGTCGGCGCCCGACGTCAGCATCGCGCGCATATCTTCAACAGTGCGAATGCCGCCCCCAACCGTGAAAGGAATAAACACCGAGTCCGCGACGCGGCGAACCATCTCGTGAACGATCTCGCGGCTGTCGGAAGAAGCAGTGATGTCAAGAAACACCAACTCGTCGGCGCCTTCGCGATCGTAACGCCGGGCCTGTTCTACCGGATCGCCCGCGTCGATCAAGTCAACGAAGCGTATGCCTTTCACGACACGCCCGCGATCCACATCGAGGCACGGAATGATTCGCTTGGCCAGCATGCAGTTGCAGCGTTCTAACTATTTCTTCGCGGTTGACGCGGTCTCGATGGCTTCTTCGAGCGTAAACCGTCCTTCGTAAAGAGCCTTGCCAACGATCACCGAGTCTACGCCGTCTGCTTCCAGCTCGCACAGCCGCGCGATGTCTTCAAGCGACGACACGCCGCCCGAGGCCGTCACCTTCAAGCCTGAACTGCGCGCCAGTTCGCCTGTCATTTCGAAGTTCGGTCCTTCGAGCCGCCCGTCGCGAGCGATGTCGGTATAGATGATCCGCTGAGCTCCCGCGCCGGCCACCCGCCGCGCAAGCTCGAACGCGTCCACGCGCGTAGCGTCAGTCCACCCGCGAATGGCGACTTCGGAGCCGCGGGCGTCTATGCCCACGATAATTGACTCGCCAAACTCCGCAAGGGCTTGATCAAGCACCCCCGGTTGCTCGACCGCAAGCGTTCCCACGATTACCTGTCTCGCACCGGCGTCGCACAACAAGGTCCGGATGTCTTCGAGGGACCGTACGCCCCCGCCCACTTCGATGGGGATGTTGACCCCCGCTGCGATTAGTCGAATGATCTCTTGATTTCCGGCGGCCGCGTGGAGAAACGCGCCATCCAGATCGACCACGTGAATAAGGCGAGCGCCTGCGCGCTGATAGCCGCGCGCGACTTCTACGGGATCGCGGTCATAGACCTTTACGCTTTCCGCGCGCCCTTCCGTGAGCCGTACGCAACGGCCGTTCTTCAGATCGATTGCCGGTATGATCTGCATTCAAGACCCAGCCTTTCCTACCGAGAGCTCGCAGCCAGAAACCTATTCTCAGCAAGGATATCTCTGAGAATCGGAGTGGAGCGGGCCAACCGTTGCGCGCAAAGGCGGCCACAACCACAGCGGGACTCGAAGAAACTACCTTCGGCGCTTGAAGAAGAAAGTCGGATCCCCCGGCGAGCCGGAGACGGAAACCAACTCCCACCCCTTCGCGCCGAGCTTATCCATGTTCTGCTGGAGCGGAAAAGCTTCGCGGTTAAAGACGCCGGG
This sequence comes from Blastocatellia bacterium, assembly GCA_049273855.1. GTDB lineage: Bacteria > Acidobacteriota > Blastocatellia > UBA7656 > UBA7656 > Onstottus_B. The sequence goes on along the minus strand of JBASRN010000162.1, from coordinate 5,878 downwards.
CATTTTGCGCAGCGTCGCGCTGTCGGACGGGTTAAGATTCACGTTCCCGCCGGCGACTACCAGGTACTCCCATTGTTCACCTTGAGCTCCGCTGCTTGCGCTCGCCCGTGGCTGAGCGAAGGAGTTAAAGATTACTGCAACTGCGCCGGCAAGTGCGAGGATGGCAATGAAGTAAGAGTTCCGTTTCATATGTCTCCTGTTTTCGATGTCTCGGAAGCGCGCCAAGACCCTGACGCCGGGTAGGATAGCAGAATTCACCCACCAGAAAGAACGACACGACGAAGGTTTGCTAGCAGCCGCTCAACCCGCACACCCAGGAGCGACTGTGTTGGCAACTATAAACAGATCAAGCAACCGTCCTCTCCCAGGGAAACGACGAGCCCGCTCTGTGCCAAAGTACTTCGAGAAGTCTAGCTTTCCTTGTAGAGCCAGGCGCCGCCTACCGCGGCAATTGACAACTCCACCAACCCCCACACCGTGCCGATCACCAGAAGCCGGTTAGGGAAGATACCCATCTGCGATTGACCGATCGTGGGATACAAGTAGGCAAGCGTCCAGACAGTCAAGCCCGCGCAAACCGCGGTCTTGGCGCCCGCCCCGAAGCGCGGCCGGATCGCGGCGTAAAGCCAGATCATCGCTATCCCCAGCAAGAACGCAATCACGACAAACACCGCGATCGCCGATCCGCCAATGGCCGGCCTGTCTAAGTTCTTCATCATGTCTTCGATCTCTTTCGACAGGATCACGCCGTTCAGCAAGAACTCGCCGATGTTTATGATCAAACCCGCAAGCAAACCGCCGAGGATCACCCGGCCCATATTGATCTTTCCCATCTCGAACCTCCACACCGATAGATTAGATTGAAGTCCGAATCAGATGTCCCTGTGGTTCCCGGAGCCTTGAAGTGCCGGCATTCTATCACCGCAACCGCGAACGTCAAGGCGCTGAGCTGAGTTTGATCAATCGATTTGTAGGCTCATTCGCTTGAATGTGTTGGAGCGAGGGTGCGTATTGGTGCGAGGGCGAGGGTGCGCGTTGGTGCGAGGGTGCGCGTCAATGATTTCGCGGGGTTCGTAAATAGCGCTACCGCGTTGCGGCTACCTCTCGATAGACGAGAAGAGCACAAGTGGGGCTGGGCCGCGTAGCGGATACCTCTCGATAGGTGACAACGTCGTGACAGGGGGCGAGAGAGACTGACCTGCTAGCCTTGAGGTAGCCGCTACGCGGCCCAGCGGATGCTACTTCGTAGATTCTATCGATAGGCAGCCGCTCTTCGGCCGCTTGACCGACTCGGCTTCGCTCGAAAATCTGACGCGCACCCTGCGCGCGAAGACGACTTGAAGTTCTGCTTCCCAGCAACTATCTTCGACGCCGGAACAGGAGGCGCTTATGAACATTCAATACGTCAAACGTCCGAAGCCGAGAGTGGCATTGCTGCTCTGGGTGGCTGGAATGGTCTCGACGACCGGGGTCGCATTGGCGCAGGAGACCGCGCTCGATCGCTACATCGCAAAACCGGATCCGAGCTATTCGTGGAAGCTCGCGAACACACTCACTGGTCAAGGCTACAAGGGCTTCGTTATCGATCTGACTTCGCAAACATGGAGGAGCGCCTCGGAAGTCGATAGGCCGCAGTGGAAGCACTGGCTCACGATTGTGAAACCCGACAAGGTCACGTCGAACAAGGCACTGCTGTTCATAGGCGGCGGAAGCAATCGCGATCCTCAACCTACGACGATGAACGAACGTTTGGTTGGCTTCGCGACGGAAACGGGAACGGTGGTTGCAGAGCTTGGGATGGTCCCAAACCAGCCGCTGTTCTTTGCCGACTCGAAAGACAAAGGCCGGTCCGAAGACGACCTGATCGCTTACACTCGGGTGAAGCAGATGGCGACGCGAGACGACGAGTGGCTGGTGCGGCTTGCGATGGTCAAGAGCGGGGTGCGCGCGCTGGATGCGATCCAGGAATTCATGGCGAGTGAAGCCGCGGGCCGGGTGAAGCTCGATCAGTTCGTTGTCTCGGGCGGGTCGAAGCGCGGCTGGACCACGTGGCTGGTCGGCGTTGTAGACAGCCGAGTGATCGCGATCATGCCGACGGTCATCGACGCCTTGAACTCCGAAGCAATCACCCGGCATCACTATGAGGCTTACGGTTTCTTTTCGACGGCGCTCAACGACTACGTTAATCACAAACTCTTTCCGGACAAGATCGGCACGCCCGAGTACCAGCACATCCTATCTATTGAAGACGCGTACAACTATCGCAATCGCGACCGGCTCAGGATCCCGAAGTACCTGGTGAACGCTTCGGGCGATCAGTTCTTCCTGCCAGACAACTCGCAGTTCTACTTTGGCGAGCTAAAAGGCGAGAAGTACCTGCGCTATGTTCCAAACGTGAGGCACAACCTCGCGGGCTCGGACGCGCGAGAGAGTCTGCTGGCTTTCTATCAGGCTGTTCTAAACGGCAGAGCGCGTCCTCAGTTTTCGTGGAAGAAAGAGAAGGACGGCTCGCTTGTGGTGACTGCGAAAGACAAGCCTCGCGAGGTGAACCTGTGGCAAGCTACAAACCAGGACGCGCGCGACTTTCGAGTGGACACGATCGGCAAGGCTTACACGAGCAGCGCGTTGAAAGAGGAGAAGCCCGGCGCGTACGTTGGGCGGGTCAACAAGCCCGCAAAGGGTTTCACGGCTTTTTTTGTGGAGCTTGTGTATGACAGCGGCGCAAAGTATCCATTCAAGTTCACGACCGAAGTGAGCGTGGTGCCGGACGTGCTGCCGTTCAAGTTCGAATCAGCGCGCCATTGATACGAAAGCGTTTTCTGCAGCTCGAGTATCTTTGCCAGGCGGCTATACAGAAAGTCGATCGGGTAACCATTCGCTATTCATGCCGTGGCGCTTTGCTGTTCCACCTCATATCCGGCGTTGATCCACGCGCTGGTTCCGCCTACGACGTTAAACACTTCCTTGAATCCTCGACGAGCCAGGATTCCAGTTGCCGCGCTTGAACGATAGCCGCTCTGGCAGATCACCGCCGTCGGACGACTCGCGTCGAGTTTTGAAGCCTCTTCGTCCAGGTGTGCAAGCGTCAGATTCACTGCTGCCGGGGCGTGGCCGTTGTTGTACTCGCCGGGGCGGCGCACATCGATCAGTTGAAGATCGGCGCCTTCCTCGATGCGAGTGCGAAGCTCGTCTACCGGCATCTGTGCGATCGCCTCCGTCGCAAGCCCCGCCCGGTCCCACGCCAGCATCCCGCCGCCAAGGTATCCGGCAACGCTTTCGATGCCGACCCTTGCCAGTCGGGTCACCGCTTCGTCGACTTCCGCGACGTTGTCGGCAATTAGAACGATCGGCGTTCCATTCGCGATCAGCGTCCCGCCCCAGGTCGCGAACTGCCCGCCGAGCCCGAGGTTTAATGCCCCCGGAACGTGTGCGTTGCCGTACGCCGCCGAAGATCGGACGTCCAAAATCAAGTGACCCTCCCTCGCACGCGCGCTGACTGCCTTGGGCGAGAGCTCCTTTGGCCGCGGCAACTCTTCGAGCGCGGCGGCACCCGTCCGATTTATCTCAGCGTCGCGCGGAAAGTAGGCGGGCGCTTCGGGCAAGTCCACGGTCATCATCCGAACAAAATCGTCCTTCGGCATCGGCTTCAGCGCATAGTTGAAGCGTCGTTGCTCGCCGATGGTTGAAGAGGTTTCCTTCGAGATGTTGCGGCCGCACATCGAGCCGGCCCCGTGCGCGGGATAAACTTCGACCGCGTCTTCCAGCTTCATCAGCTTGTTGTGCAAGCTGTCATAGAGCATGCCCGCCATTTGCTCGGCCGTATAACCACGCCCGCCGGCGAGGTCCGGTCTCCCCACGTCGCCTATGAACAACGCGTCACCGGTCAGAACCTTTTGAGGTTGAGGCGAGACTTCGTTGTCGATGACGAGTATCGAGATACTCTCCGGCGTGTGGCCGGGAGTTTCGAGAAAACGGAGCGTCACCCGGCCGAGCTTGATCTCCTCGCCGTCCTTGACCGCTCGATGAGGAAATGTGGCGCCTGCCTCGCTCCCGAAGATGATGTCGGCGCCGGTGCGCGCGGCAAGCTCGCGATGCCCGCTCACGAAGTCGGCGTGCAGATGAGTTTCAATTACGTACTTGATCTTCAAGCCCTGCGCTTCGGCTTCGGCGATGTATTGATCGACGTCGCGTTGGGGATCGACGACTGCCGCGTCGCCATCGGATCCGATCAGGTACGACGCGTGCGCGAGACATCCAAGATAGAACTGTTTAAAGTGCATTGGCGGACTATCCCTGTGTTGTACTTTCAGCCTGGCGCGCTCCCAGCGATTGCGTGCTGTCGATTCTGTTCCAGGGTAATCGCGCCAGCATCATACCCATTGCGCACGAATCGGTGATTGCCGCGAAGGCTAAACCGGCGCCCATAAAGGCCGCCAGCCACACGAATGGCTGGGCAACGAACACTCCGAGCAGCACGGCAATTAGTACAAATGAACCTGCGACAAGTCTCACCTGTCGTTCGAGAGACCACGGAGCGCGCTGGTCGCGTTCCACCGGAAACCCTGCTGCTTGCCAGGCTGCGAAGCCTCCACTGACGCAGATAACCTTGTCGAAGCCGAGCGACAGGAGTCGTTGCCGGCCCTCAGCCGCGCGCCGCCCCGTTCGACACACCATGAAGACAGCACAGTCGCGATCGAGCTCGTCCGCCCGCAAAGCGAGCTGACCAAGCGGTATGAATCGCGATCCGGGAATCCTACCAGCGGCGTACTCGGGAAACTCGCGAACGTCAACGAGAGTCACCCCGTCAGACTCCAACTGCAGCCGCAGCTCCGCAACTTCACACTCCATACTCTTCACCGCCTCACCTCGATTGTTTGAATCGATTTTACCACCAACCAGTTAGACCGGTGAATTAGTACCCGTTGGGAACTCGCCAGTCAAGCTTCGGCAGCGTTCAACGATGAAGGGTGTAATCAAGATCGAGCTTTGAAGCGCGTAATCAAACTGAGGTTTGAAGCGGGTTATCAAACTGAGGTTTGAAGTCAGTCGATTGAGACCCGCTGCGGTCTAACTCCGTAGGAGTGGCCTGTCGATAGGAGAATCGCATGACGCAGAACCCTGGCTCCGGAGGAGCTACCTGAAAACACCTCTTCGATATTGGCATCAACGACAGGTCGCTCCGCTGGAGCTAACGTCAATCTCGCACGAGTTGCTATCGAGAGGACACTCCTACGGAGTTAAACCGGAACCGGGGTGTACGAGTTTCTATCCATATGAGACTCCGGAGTTCGCCGCTAAGTCCTGCTCCCCCCATTGACACCCGTCGGTGAATGTGCGAGGTCGAACAAGGTATCTCAATTGCCTGTATCTGACCGAAGGCGACAGGAGGTGCTCTGTGTCTTCTTTCGAGACGAGGAATGGCCTTCAGCGATACATGAATAGAGGGGTTTATGATGAAAAGAGCAGCGCTTCAAAATATCTCGCGGCTTGCCGCGCTTGTGGCCCTGGTGCTTGCAATCCCGCAACTCACGCCGGGCTATTCGGTGTTGACGCACGAAGCGATCATAGATCAGTCGTGGAAGGATTCGATCCAACCGATATTGGTGAAACGATTCCCGCACGCAACGGCGGAGCAGTTGCGGGTGGCGCATGCTCACGCCTATGGCGGCGCGATCATCCAGGACATGGGTTACTATCCGTTTGGCAACAGGTTTTTCACGGATGCAGTGCACTATGTCAGAAGCGGTGACTTCATCGAAGCTCTACTCTTAGAGGCGCAAGACCTCAACGAATACGCATTCGCTCTCGGCTCGCTCGCACACTATGCCGCGGATAACCTCGGTCACTCTCTCGCTGTGAACCGCGCCGTTCCGATCCT
>JBASRN010000141.1:0-3524 GCA_049273855.1 Blastocatellia bacterium | reverse complement strand
ATCATCACCGCCACCGCAGTGAAGGCCGGCTTTCTCGCCATCGTGCGCAAAGCAAATCGTGCGTCTCGAATCAAGTTCTCCATCATGCATCTCCGGGTTCTGGTTTCTGGTTTCTGGTTTCTGGTTTATGGTTTATGGTTTATGGTTTATGGTTTGTGGTTTGTGGTTTCTGTAGCGCTTGACCCCGACGAAACTACAAACCAGAAACTAGAAACCAGAAACCTATTCATACCTCAGCGCGATCATCGGATCGACCTTTGCCGCTCTGCGTGCCGGTATAAAACAGGCTACCAGAGCCGCTCCTGCCAACAACACTGAAACGGCCGTAAAGGTTATCGGATCGGTTGCGGTGACCCCAAACAGCAGGGTCGACATCAACCGAGTCAACGCCAAGGCTGCCACAAGCCCGACCCCGACTCCGATCGCCGCCAGCACAATTCCCTGCCCTACCACCAGTTTCAATACATCTGTACGCTGTGCTCCCAGCGCCATGCGAAGCCCGATCTCACGTGTGCGTTGTGTGACCGCGTACGACATCACACCGTAAATGCCAACCGTCGCCAGAATCAGAGCCACCGCGGCGAACACACCGAAAAGCGCGGTGTAGAGTCGCGGCTGCCAGACCGATCTCGCTACTACCTCAGTCATCGGCATTATACGAGTGACCGGCAAGTCGGGATCGAGCTCCCTGACTTGAGCACGCACCGCGGCGATCAGGTTCTCGGGCCGGCCCTCGCTTCGTATCGCGACGCTCGACCCGCCGATCGGAACCTGAACATAAGGCAAATAGACGGACTTTCTGGTTTGAGCGTCGAGTCGCTCGTGTCGCACTTCGCCGACGACGCCGACGATCGTATGCCAGGGTTCGTTGTCCTCGGGCGGCCCGAAGCGGATTCGCTTACCGATGGGATCTTCATCGGGCCAGTACTCGCGAGCGAGCCGCTCGTCTATAATCGTGACCTTCGGCGCTTCACGGCTATCCCGCTCGTCGAAGTCTCTTCCCTTCAAGATCGCGATTCCCATCGCGCTGAAATAATCCGGGCTGATCACGCAGTGGTTGATCGCCGGGGCTTCGCCAACCGACAACGCCGGGCGCCCTTCAACGGTCAGGCTCCGGCCCCAGTTGTTGCCGCCCAGTGGCAAGCCGGAATTAGTTCCTGCGCTCTCAACACCCGGAATCGCTCTCACGCGCTCGAGCACCTGACTGAAAAATGCAATGCGCTTTTCGGGTTCGCGATACTTTGCTCCTCGCAACGCGATGTTCATAGTGAGCACGCCTTCGGGATTAATACCCGCATCCACGCGCTGTAAGCTCATGAAGCTCCGCATCATAAGCCCCGCCCCAACCAACAGCACAAGCGAAAGAGCAATCTCGCTGACTACCAGCAAGCCTCGAAGACGATGCCGTCCACCGCCCGCTGAACCGCGCCCGCCTTCTTTGAGTGTCTCGTTCAAGTCAGGATTGGACGCTTCGAGCGCCGGGACCGTGCCGAACACAAAACCGGTCAGAAGCGAACACGCGGCAGTAAAGCCCAGCACTCGGCCGTCGAGATCGAAGTTCATCCAGAAAGGAATGTCGATGGGTATCGCCGCAAGCAACAGATCCATGCCCCACAGTGCAAGCACCAACCCGATCGCACCGCTGATCAAACCGAGCAACAGGCTCTCAGTGAGAAGCTGCCGAAAGATGCGTCTCCGATTCGCCCCGAGCGCCGCGCGAATAGCGATCTCTTTCTGTCGAGCCGTCGCGCGAGCGAGCAACAGATTGGCTACGTTCACACAGGCGATCAACAACACGAACCCGACTACTCCCAGCAGGATCAGCAGAGCCTGCTTGTAGTCTCCGACCAGCGACGAGCGCAGACCGATGACGTTTACGCCGAGGCCTTCGTTGGTGATGGGATTCTGTTGCTCGATGTTCGAGGCGATCGTGATCATCTCGGCTTGCGCTTGTTCGAGGGTGACTCCGGGCTTTAAACGGGCGATAGCTTGCAGGCCGTGATCCGTACGAGTGTAGAGCTTTGTAGTTAGAGCCAGCGGACCCCACGCGTCCGCGAGTTCGGGAAACTGAAAACCAGGCGGCATAACGCCGATCACTTCGCGCGAGCGATTGTTGAGCAGGATCGTCTGACCGAGTATCTGTGGATCGGCGCCGAAGCGGCGCTGCCACAGACCGTAGCTCAGAATGACTACATGGTCGTGCTCGGGCTGGTCTTCATCGGCGGTGAAGGTACGGCCCAGGATTGGAGCCACACCAAGGATCTCGAAGGTGCCTTGTGAGACAAACGCGCCCCTGAGTTGTTCGGGCTCGCCGCCTCCGGATCCCCCGCCGGAACCGCCTGGTCCACCGCCGGCGGCCGCTGGTCCACCGCTGCCAATGGCGAACCCGCCGCTGGTGTAGCAGGCGATGTCCTCGAAGGAGTGGTTTTGCTCTCGCCAATCGAGAAAGTTCGGGAACGAGACGTTCATCGAGGGGGCTCCTCGCTTGAGCGCGGTCTCATCGAGTATCACCAGCCGCTCGGGCTCTTGATACGGAAGCGGCCGGAGCATGATTCCGTTAACAAAGCTGAAGATGGTGCTGATAGCGCCAATGCCCAGCGCCAGCGAAAGCACGGCGACGGAGGTCAACCCGGGAGTCTTCCTGAGCATGCGTGCGCCGTACCTGGTGTCTTGTAGAAGATCTCGGATCATAGTTCGCTCGTCGTCTCAGCTCGGCAATTCGAAATTCGACATTATTCGACATTAGAAATCGCGCTCCGTTCCTACCAATCTCCGTGCCAGCGCGTCGGCACTCGTAGGTTGTTGAAGAATCGAGGTTTGGCCGCGCGGATCCCTTCCCCAGAGTTCAATCAAGTGGCCGCTTCCGGAATAGCCGATTCCCATATCCGAGAAGTCACGTATTGCCAAACTGTGTGGGATGCGCTCCAAGCGTCACGACCCGTTCTCGCGCGAACCCGAAGAGCGAATTAAGAGTGAAAGCTTCGCCTGCCCACTCCGGAGGAGTCGAATGTCTATAGAAAGCGGGCAGCCTGATTGCGCACTCCGTCAGGAATGCGATGTGCCGGTCTCTCCATCTCGAACGCAATTCAAGCTGCACATTTGACTCCGCTGGAGTCAGAAGGCTCGTGCAACGATCTACTATAGACATTCAACCCCTCTGGGATTGGCTGCCGGTGTTCGGCGGCGCCTATTAGCCCCAGAGGGACGACCTCTCGATAACGCGCGCACAAGCGGAGATTCGTTTGGCTCCGTTAGGAGCTACCTACTCTCCTCAAACCGCGGGAGCCGCTCGGGAAACAGGTCGCTCCTAAAGGAGCTACAAAGATCGCCGGTCCGTCTTGCTATCAACAAGTCATCGCGCTGGGATTCCTTACCTGGAGCATGCAGACTCAAAAGCTGATCCTCACCTCGCTGGAACAAACCTCGCCGCCCGAGGCGCAAACCTCGTATCTGTAAGTCCCGGTCGCGCTTCTGCTGAATTGGTCGGTGTACCTGCCCGTATTCGCCACCGTAGCTCTCCGCGA
>JBASRN010000119.1:0-1909 GCA_049273855.1 Blastocatellia bacterium | reverse complement strand
ATTCTTGAACGCGGACCCCATGCTGGCATCGCTGACGGCGTGGACGAGGCGCTCAAAGCGGTCCGCTACCAAGCCAAGCATGGTGCCAAGGTGATCAAGATCTGTGTGACCGCGGGTGTACTCTCCGCTGGCTCAACGGTCGGCGCCCAGCAGCTTTCGTTAGAGGAAATCACCGTCATCGTGCGGTGGCTCCACCGGTTTAGACAGAAAAAGTGGCTTCGTTAAGTGTTGAACTGCGGTGAAAGAGTTTTCCACGGCGGCGCGTGTGCGGCGCTTGACACGCATGCAGGCGCGCGCCGGGGTGGGAAACTCGACTCTGATTAACATATCCGGGGTCTTCAGCAAGTGCAAGTCGGATTGAAGGGAGATGGCAGAAATCCGGGTGCCAACGCCTCCGACACCCGTTTCCGAAAAAATCGGCTCGCCAGGAGGCCCCAGGATCGACGCAATGGCTTCGGTTGATACCTTACCCTCACCCGTTTTGCCTTCGCATCGGGCAGCGCGCTCGATCCGGTGCGCAATGCACGCCGCGGAGGAACTCCCCTGTTTCATCCTACGCCGCCTTCTTGATTGTGTCGGTTGCGAAATACATCTCGTCCGGCGTGCGATATTCGAGACTCTGGTGAGGACGGCCAACATTGTAAAAACTGAAATAGCTCGTCAGAGCGGCCCTCACTTCGCTCACTGTTTCGTAGGCGTGAAGGTAAATATCTTCGTACTTCACGCTGCGCCAAAGTCGTTCGACAAAAACATTGTCGACCCAGCGCCCTTTGCCGTCCATGCTCACGCGCACGCCCTTCTCCAACAGCGGTGCCGTGAAGTCGTCGTCGGTGAACTGGCTGCCCTGGTCGGTGTTGAAGATCTCGGGCGCGCCGTAGCGGGCGAGCGCCTCCGCCAGCGCCTCGACGCAGAAGTCCGTACTCATCGAGTTGCTCACCCGAGAGCTGAGTACCTTGCGACTGTACAGGTCGAGAATGGCCACCAGATAGGCAAAGCCCTTGGCCATGGGAAGGTAGGTGATGTCCGACGCCCACGCCTGGTTGGGACGCTCGATGGCCACGTTGGCGAGCAAGTACGGGTAGATTTTATGGCCCTGCGCCGGAATGCTGGTGCGTTTCTTCCGATAGATCGGCTCGATGCCCATCCGGTGCATGAGACTGCCCACGTGCCGTCGGCCCACCTTGAAGCCCTCCCGCAGGAGCATTTGGGCGAGTCGCCGCGCACCGAGAAACGGATGCTTCAGGTGCAGCTCGTCCAGGCGACGCATCAACGCCAGATCGGCAGCCGCGACCGGCTTGGGTTGGTAGTACAGGCTCGAGCGGCAAACCTCGAGCAATTCACATTGGCGCATGATCGTCAGCTCGCTCTCGCGATCGATCAGCGTTTTGCGCTCGGCAGGCCGAATCGACCGAGCGCCCCAGACAAAAAATCGCGCTCCATGGTGAGCTCCCCCACCTTGGCGCGCAGATCACGGATCTGGCGTTCGGCATCCTCCAGACCGGGGGTGCCGTTGTCGAACACTTCGCCGGCGTGTTCAAGCAATTGCTTGCGCCATGTGGCGATCTGAGTGGTATGCACGCCGTGCCGTGAAGCAAGCTCGGCCAGAGTTGACTCGCCTCGCAAGGCTTCGAGGGCGATCTTGGCTTTGAACTTCGAGGAATGGTTCCTGCGCGAACGTTTCATGGCTTCTGCTCCTTTCCAGCGGCGTCGCTGCGGCTACGATAGAGCAGTTCATACACTTATACATGCCCAATTTTGTGTCCAAAAAAGCGCAGCCACCTCTCAGTCCAAGGCCACAATGATCGCGATGACTAGAGCAGGTTCAACCTGAAGAAGGGCATATCAGTAGCTGTTTGCGCGACTCCATTCCTGCTCTTAGTTACGTGACAGACGCTGCTCAAATCTGCAT
>JBASRN010000106.1:0-4051 GCA_049273855.1 Blastocatellia bacterium | reverse complement strand
GCCAGGTTCCAACACGATACCTATCGTTGGAGTGGCGCCCCGTGTCAAAGGCAAGGCGATACGCGGGCTGTACGGTTTGGACCGTTACGAAGATTGGGTCTTCATTTTTGTGCCTGACACCACGCAGTTGAGACCGGCGCTTCCGAACCGACCGAACCGATCCAGAGTAAGTAAGTAGAAACGCGTTAATCCCGTCATCGATTTCATAAGCATACCCCCGATCTTGATTTAACCCCTTGCTTGCATCCCGGGCAACTACTGATTTCGATGCCTGCTCATTTCGATGCGCGCCTGCTTGCCGCATCTGCGCATCAGCCAGTAGAATCCACAACCTGACCTTCACGGGAGAGATTAATGCCGGAAGAAGACCCGAAAGAGATGATCCGGTTCTGGAGAGGCTGGAAAGGTCTCTACCTCTTCGTCCTCATCTATGGCGTTTTGCAAATCGGCCTTCTGTCTCTTTTCACCGTTCTGTTCAATAAACACTGATGCGCACCGGTGACTGGTTAATATTCGCTCTTTACATGCTGGGCACAATGGTCCTTGGGCTTTGGATGAGCCGCCGGGGCAAGGATATCAACGCCTACTACCTGGGGAATCGCAGGCTTCCGTGGTGGGCGGTTGGATTCTCGGTAATGGCCACGCAAGCGAGCGCCATTACGTTTATAGGCACGACCGGTCAGGCATTCAACGATGGAATGCGGTTCATCCAGATTTACTTTGCGCTGCCCTTCGTAGTTGTCGTTCTCTGCTTGAGTTTTGTCCCGTTCTTCTACCGCGCAAGGGTCTTTACCGCCTACGAGTACCTCGAGCGAAGGTTTGATACGAAAACCAGGGCCCTGACAAGCTTTCTCTTCCAGTGCTCGCGTGGGATGTCCGTCGGCATAGTGCTTTATGCACCTTCAGTCGTGCTATCCGTCATCCTGGGCTGGGACGAGCGGTTCACCATTCTGCTGATGGGGGTCACGACCCTGATTTACACAACAAAGGGCGGCGTGCGCGCGGTTGTGTGGACAGATACCGTCCAAATGATCCTGATGTTCGCGGGCGTCTTCTTGGGGCTCTACCTGGTCATATCAAAGCTCCCCGAGGAAGTGAGCCTGTCGGATGCAGTTTATCTTGGCGGCGTGGCCAATCACTGGAATGCGGTTGACCTGTCGGTTGATTTGAACAACCAGTACTCGCTGCTATCAGGAGTGCTGGGGGGATTCTTTCTGATGCTCTCATACTTCGGGTGCGATCAGAGTCAGGTACAACGCTACATCACCACCAGCTCGATCAAAGAAAGCCGGATGTCGCTTGTGATGACAGGGATCTTGAAAGTGCCGATGCAGTTTCTGATACTTGCGACGGGCGTCTTCATGTTTGTGTTCTACCAGTTCGAGCGCCCGCCAGTCTTCTTCGACCCGGCGCGGGTCGGCGCAGTCGGGCAGAGTGAAAGCCGAGATGCCTTCGCGCGGCGCAGTTCGGAGTTTGACGAGGCATTCGACCGAACGCGACTGTTGGGTCTTCAACTCGTTGAAGCGCGGCGCCGGGGCGATGGTGGGCAGGTGGAAGGCTTGCTGAGGGAGTATTCGGCCAGCGCCGGTCGATTGCAGGAGATCAGGAAAGAGACTGCTCAATTGGTAAAATCCGCAACCGGGAATCCAAGCACGGATATCAACTACGTATACCCGAGCTTTCTTTTGAAGTATGTGCCGGTTGGGGTTCTGGGGTTGATGATCTCGGTCATTTTCGCGGCGGCTATGTCTTCAATATCGGGCGAGATCGCAGCTCTGTCGAGCGCGTCGATGATCGATTTTTATCGGCGATTCCTCAAACCAGCAGCCTCCGATCTCCACTACTTTCGGGCGGGGCAGGTTAGCACCGCTTTTTGGGGCGTCTTCGCGACCTTTGCGGCTTTCTTTGTTGGCGGCAGGGGCACCTCATTGGTTGAGACGGTCAACAAAGTCGGTTCGCATTTTTATGGTCCGATCCTGGGAGTGTTTCTGCTGGCGTTTCTGATCAAACGGGCGAACGGACACGGGGCATTCTTTGGAGTGATACTGGGAATGATGGCCGTGGCTTACGTCAGTTGGATGACGCAGGTTTCGTGGCTCTACCTGAACGTGGTGGGGCCTGTAGTCGTATTGGCAACCGGGACGTTGATCAGCGATCTGTTTCCTGGAAAGACTGCGGGAGGATCTCTCAGCGAGGATTAAAGGTCCGTTTTCTGAGTATGGAGGCCGCAAGTGAGATTTCATTCTACCAAACTTCAAGCCATCATCACTGCCATCGTCATCTCGCTGGTTCTGTCGCAACAGGCTCTGTTCACTTCATCGCGCACGCTCGCCGACAACCGGCCTCCTGAAGACCGCGGCGCGGCGGGATTGGGCCAGGCCATCAAACGGCTCGGTGTCGTTGCGAGCGTTCTTCACACCGGCGCACACCCGGACGACGAAGACAGCGGGTTGCTGGCTTATCTCGCGCGAGGCCGGCAAGCCCGAACGGCGTATCTCTCGCTGACTCGCGGCGATGGCGGTCAGAATGTGATAGGTCCCGAGTTGTACGAGCCGCTTGGCGTGATTCGAACCGAAGAATTGCTGGCGGCGCGAAGGATAGACGGCGCTTCTCAGTTCTTTTCTCGCGCGTTCGATTTTGGATTCAGCAAGTCGCGCACGGAAACGCTGGCGAATTGGGACCGCGAGCAGGTCCTCGCCGATATGGTCCGCGTGATACGTAGGTTTCGGCCCCTGGTTATCGCGTCCGCCTGGTCGGGAACTCCCAATGACGGCCACGGGCATCACCAAGCCGCCGGTTTTCTTACTCGAGAGGCCTATCGCGCTGCCGCTGACCCTGACCGGTTCCCGGAACAGATCAAAGAAGGCCTAAGGCCGTGGCAGGCAAAAAAACTCTATCTGCGTTCGTTTGACGGTACGGCGAGTCCGCGCGAGGTGCTGCCTTCGCTTGCAACCCTATCGCTCAACACTGGCGAGTTCGATCCGCTGCTTGGCCAGAGCTACTACGAGATCGCGGCGCGCGGCCGCAGCCAGCACCGCTCTCAAGACGCCGGTGCGATCGAGGCCCGGGGTCCGCGATTCTCGCGGCTGCGATTGATCGATTCAAAGGTCGGCGCCGTCAAAAACGAGAAAGACATTTTTGACGATTTGGATGTAACGCTGGCGGGAATCGCGGAGTACGCGGGCAAGGCGGCGTCGCAGTTGAAAGGGCCGTTGTCGGAAGTGCAGAGCGCGGCAAACGAGGCGCGCGAGAAATACCAGCCGTTGTCGTCGGGGTCCGTAGCCCCGCCGATAGCACGCGGGTTGAAGAAACTTCGCGAGATACGTGCGTCTTTGGCCGGACTTGATGCGAGCGCGGCAGAACGAGCTGAGACTGACTTCCTGCTGAGGCTCAAGGAAGCGGACTTCGCTGACGCGCTCGCAAAGTCCCAGGGCATGATTGTCGATTGCCTCACTGATGACGAAGTGGTCACTTCCGGACAGACGATCACCGTCACAGTCGCGGCTTACGCCGATGCCGGCACGAGAGTTACGGGCGTCGCGCTTTCCGCACCCGCGGGCTGGTCAGTAGTCCAGCAAAAACAAGCCCACAGCTCAACAAGCGGTAGGGTCTTGTCGCAGACCGAATTCAAAGTGACGGTCGCTCGCGAGGCAGAAATCACATCGCCTTACTGGCTCAAGAACCCAAGACGTGGAGATATGTTCGTAGTACCGACTTCCGGCGGAAGCTCTCCCGCGCCGTCGGGGATCGAGCCGGTTTCGTTACCGGAGCTCTCCGCAAGGGTTGAGGTCGAAGCCGCCGGCGAGCGCTTCGAGGTGACTCAGAAAGCCGAATACCGTTACGCCGATCGCGCGATCGGCGAGATCCGCCGCGAGCTGAAAGTCGCTCCGGTAGTTTCGGTCAACGTCTCACCAGACATCCTTGTTTATCCGATCTCGAACGCGCCGCAACGCCGCGAGGTCACGGTCGCAATAACAAACAACGCGAAAGACGGCGCTCGCGGCGCGGTAAAGCTCGACCAGGCGTTGCAATGGAACGTTGAACCTCCGAG
>JBASRN010000105.1:0-7593 GCA_049273855.1 Blastocatellia bacterium | reverse complement strand
GGCTTAACGAAGGGGCAGCCACGGAGGGCCGCCCCTACATGCCTATCTGGCGATTCTGAAGGATTATCATTATTAATGGGTCAAGGAGTTTTTCATGTTTGACGCAGAATATCGCGAACTAAAAACCAAGCTGCACAGCAAAGTTCTCAACGAAGTTCAGCTTGAAAGCATCAACCGCCTTGGCGAGGAAGTCGCGCGCGAACAGATCGGTCAGCTCATTCGGGAGATGCTCCAGCGTGAAAACACGCCGCTGGCGCTGGCCGAACGTGAGAAAATGGCGCGCGAGATTTTGGACGAAGTGTTTGGCTTGGGGCCTCTGGAGCCGCTGATTGCCGACCCCACAATCTCGGACATCCTCGTAAATACATATAGGGTCGTCTACATCGAGCGCCGCGGCGTCCTTGAGCGCACAGACATCAAATTCAACGACAACCAGCACCTCATGCGGATCATTGAACGCATAGTCTCCCGGGTAGGACGACGCGTTGACGAGTCGTCGCCAATGGTGGACGCGCGCCTGCCTGATGGGTCGCGCGTGAACGCCATCATTCCCCCTCTGGCGCTGGATGGCCCCATACTTTCCATTCGCCGATTCGGTCGCGATCCGCTTACAGCGGATGACCTGCTGGGCAATAAGACACTGACCAAACCCATGCTCGAGTTGCTGAAAGCGGCGGTCGTGGGCAAGCTCAACATACTGATCTCCGGCGGAACCGGGGCCGGCAAGACCACCTTGCTCAATGTTGTATCGGCATACATTCCGGAGAGCGAAAGAATAGTCACGATAGAGGACGCCGCTGAGTTGCAGCTCAAGCAGGAGCATGTCGTGCGGCTCGAGACTCGCCCGCCCAATATCGAAGGGCAGGGCGCGGTTAAGCAGCGGCAGCTTGTCATCAACTCGCTGCGTATGCGGCCTGATCGCATAATCGTGGGCGAGGTACGTGGTGAGGAAGCGCTGGATATGTTGCAGGCAATGAACACCGGCCACGAAGGATCGCTTACGACTGTTCACGCAAACAGCACGCGCGACGCGTTGAGCCGTATTGAGACGATGGTTGCTATGGCTAACCTGAACCTGCCCGACAAGGCCATACGCCAGCAGATAGCATCCGCAATGAACGTGGTCGTTCAGGTCAGCAGGTTGACCGACGGTTCGCGGAAGATCACCAGTATTGCAGAGATCACAGGGATGGAAGGCCCGGTTGTTACGATGCAGGACTTGTTTGTCTTCGAGCGGCGGGGCTTCGACGCAAACAACAGGGTACGCGGGGTGTTCAAGCCCACCGGGATCAGACCGAAGTTCAGCGAGAGGCTGTTTGGTTTTGGTATCCGCTTGCCACAGGATATGTTCGAGGTGAACTCGTCGGTGGCGGCAGACTGATCAAAGACGCGGAGCGGTGTTATGACGCTATTCGTTCTTACTGGAATGATCTTCCTCGTGACGCTGGGTCTTGCAGTCAGCGGGCTGTATTTCCTGGTTGAGGCGCCGGCTTCCAAAAAGCGAATGCACTCGCGGTTGGCCGCCATCGAGCAGGCGTCATTCGATGCTCCGGGTGAGGAACTCGGACTGCTGCGCGCGGAGATGCTGAGCCAGATCCCGCTCCTGAATCGAATTCTCCTGCGAGTTCCGCTGCTGGTGCGCCTTCACCTTTTCATTCAGCAAGCGGATATGAAAATAACTGCGGGAATGTTGTTGGTGGCCTGCGCGGCATCGGGACTGATTGTTTTCCTGATCGGCCTGCTGTTTAACATCGCGACCGTCTTGCTGGTGGTCGCGGTGGCTGCTGCGTGCGCGGCTCCGGTTATCGTGGTTGCGTTCAAGCGGTCGCGTCGCTTCGCAAGATTTGAAGAACTGTTTCCCGATGCGATTGATCTGCTGGCGCGCGCGGTGAGGGCCGGCCACGCGTTCACGACCGCGCTCGAGTTGATTGCCCAGGAACTGCCGGAGCCGGTAGCAGGTGAGTTTCGGATCACGTATGAGCAGCAGAACTTTGGTATGCCGCTGCGCGAAGCGCTTCACAACCTCACCGTGCGAGTGCCTCTTTCTGATGTGAGCTTCTTTGTTTCCGCGCTGCAAGTCCAGCGTGAGTCGGGCGGAAACCTTGCGGAGATTCTGGACAACCTCGCGTTTGTCATACGCGAGCGCTTCAAGATCCTGCGACAGGTCAAGGTGTTCACCGCTCAGGGCCGAATGACCCTTTATCTGCTCACCGGGCTTGGCCCGGCAGCCGCCGCGCTGATGCTGTTGGTCAACCCGGAGTACATAGGTCGCTTCTTTAAGGATCCGCAACCCAGAGTATCGATCTTCCTTCTGGGCCAGTTCCCACTCGGAAGTGTCATGATAGCGGTTGCGCTCATTCTCCAGCTTTTTGGGTATCTGGTGATTCGAAAGATCATTCGAATCAGGGTCTAAGGAGTCAGCATGAATGTGAACTTGCCGCTGTTAGTAGCGGTGATTGGCGCGCTTGTGTTCATAGCGATGTTTGTGATTGCTTATGCAGTGTTCGGCAGGTCGCGCACCCTTGAAGAAAGGGTGCACTCCGGCGAAGAAGCGCAGCACCAGCGACTGACCTTGCGCAATATCATGAAGAGGTCCGAGCAGATCTTCAAGCCGCTTGGCGAGATGATTCCACGGTCCCCCGAGGAGATGTCGCGACAGGAACGGCGACTGGTGCAAGCGGGTTTCAGACGGAAGGATGCGCCGGTTCTGGCTTACGGGGTAAAGGTGGCGCTTGCCATTCTCTTGTTGATGGCTTTCGCGGCCGCGGGTTATTTCACCTTTGTGTACATTGTAGTGGCTGTCTTGCTTGGAGCAATGGTGCCCGACCTGTGGATCAGTCGGAGGATCAGAAAGCGAAAAGAGAACATTCAACTAGCCATACCCGACGCCCTGGATCTAACGGTTGTTTGCGTGGAAGCCGGGCTGGGTCTGGATCAGTCGTTGATGCGGATTGGCCAGGAGATTCGACCGATACATCGGGACTTGAGTGACGAACTGCGCTTGCTCAACCTCGAAGTGAACGCGGGAAAGAGCCGGGCGCAGTCTTTGCGCAATCTGGCTGGTCGAACGGACGTCGACGACCTGAAGGCGCTTGTCGCGGTGTTGATTCAGACCGACCGCTTCGGCACAAGTGTCGCGCAGTCATTGCGCGTATTCTCGGATTCTCTCCGAGTCAAACGCCGCCAGCGCGCCGAAGAACGCGCTGCGAAGACGACCATAAAGATGATCCCCCCTCTGGTTTTTTTCATTCTGCCGGCGATTTTTGTAGTAGTATTGGGGCCGGCCGTAATCACAATAGTGCAGGAACTACTTCCAAGCCTCGGTGGTGAGTAAAGGAGAAACCATGGACGAGACTACTCTTCGCATTATTCTGGGGATAATCGCAGTGATCATCGTTGCGATCATCATAGTTCGGCGCCGGCGTAAAAAGGGATAGTTTAGTCCGGCCTTCGAGGGCGTTGTGAAGTATCAGCTTTTGAATCGCAGTAGACAAACCGTTCTGGCCCGTGAGGTCGAGTTGGCGGATAGCTCCTGGACTCGAATGAGAGGATTGCTGGGCCGGAAGTCTGAGGAGTTTACTTCCGGCATGGGACTGTGGATCGTTCCGTCTCAAGGCGTCCATACGGTAGGCATGTCGTTTCCAATAGACGTTGTCTATCTGGACTCGCAGCGAAGAGTCATACACGTCTGTCACGCACTCGCCCCGTTTAGAATCGCTGCGTTGAAGTTCAAGGCTCGCAGTGTTATTGAATTACCGGCAGGGACTCTGGCACATACGCAGACTTCGGTTGGCGATGTGCTGGACATCCTTCAAGTCAACGCTGAGGAGGGTGGAACATGCGCCGCTACTCAAGTTTGATCCTTGTGTTGGTTCTCGTCGGGAGTCTTCCCGGCTGCTCGCAACGCCGGTCGCGTGCCACGGGAAGTCTTTACCCCGTGACCGACGTTGTCGCGGGGTCGCCGAATGGCGAGCTGGCCAGCCAGTACAACCCGAATTCGCCGGCGGCCTTATCGGATTATGTTCGGAGTGTTCTCAAGATCTCTCAGGAGAATACCGTTGCCGCGGAAGAGGCGCTGAAGCAACTGCACGTGCGGAGGCCCGATCTGGCTGCGCTCTCGACGCGCGCCAGTGCTAGCGCACCCGATGTGGAAGCGCGGCGATTGCTGGCTGACGCCTATATGGAAGAAGGGCTTTTGCCGTACGCCTTTCAGATGTATCAGGAGATCCAGGCCATCAAGCCCCGGGATTCGCGCGCGGAGATCGGCGTCGCTCGGGTCTGGGACAAATGGGGAGACTTCGGTCTCGCACGCCGGCACGCCGAACGCGCCGTCTTGCTTGAGCCCGGATCGGCCCAGGCTCTCGAGGTTCTTGGCAGAGTTCACTTGCATCGTAACGAGCTTGACCTGGCGCTATCCGCGTTTCTGTCCGCGCTCAAGATCAAACCTCAAGATTCGTCGCTGTTGAACAACGCCGGATATATATTCCTCCAGCGGGGCGACTTGTTGCAGGCTCGGCTCTACTTGGAACAGGCGATCGCAATCGACGACTCGCTGGTCGAGGCGCACAACAACCTGGGGATTGCGCTCGCAAGAATGGGAGACCGCCAACGCGCGCTCCAAGAGTTCATGGCGGTTAACGAGCCGGCAGCGGCGTTTAACAACCTCGGTGTTGTGTACCTGAGTCAAAGGAAATGGAATGAAGCGAGGGATGCGTTTCGCCGGGCAATAGCTCTTGATCCCAAACACGAAAAATCGCGGACTAACCTTGCGGAAGCTGAAGCACACCTGCCGCCTCCCACGGTAATCAACTTGCCTCTGTTCAAGGACACCGTCGCTGCCGCGGCGAGCAAGGCGAAGATTCCCAATCTCGATCCGGTCGGCAAACCAGCCGGCGTTGTCACGAAGAAAGATTCAAGGATGACTGCCGCTTACAGGGATGCGCTCGGGCGTCTTCGAGGCAGACGCTACAAGGACGCGATCGACATCTTCCAGTGGCTTCTCGCTCAGTACCCGAATGATACGCTGGCGAGCAATTGCGAATACTGGGTTGGCGAAAGCTACTTTGGGCTAGGCGAGTACAAGAACGCGTATGCCGCGTTCAAGCGGGTGACCCTTTACACTGGGTCTGCAAAGAGGACTGAAGCTAGGCTGATGATGAGGCGCGCGGCGAATAAGCAACGTCAGAGCGCGCGAGGTACAAGCGGGTAGGTGGCCAATGATGCGGCGGATACTCACGATTCTCGGTTGCCTTTTTCTTCTTTCGGCAGTTGCACAAGCTTCAGAGCCGAGTGATGGTGCAGATGCCTCAGCGTGGCAGGCTGTCGTATGCCTTGATGCGGCTCCAGTGTATTCCGGGGTATCCGCTTCAAGCCGAGTCCTAACACTCCTCAAGCGCGGCGAGACCGTGAACATCGCCCTTGAGATCACGGGCGAAGAAGGGAAGTGGTACGCGGTTACTGGTAAGGGGCAATACGGTGCGGCGGGCTACGTGAACGGCAAGGCGCTCGACGTTCAAGAGCCGGAGACCGTAGCGAACTGGGAATACCAACCGCCTCCGGAGCCCACGCCGGACGCCCTGGCTGGCAACGAAGACAAGGCCGTGGCGACGGCTTCCAGGGCGAGGTTTCAGGGCGACATCAAGAGACTTTTTGCTTCGAAGTTTGGCCGCACACTGCCAGTAAGCGCTTTCGGTCAAACAAACCTGCATAGCCGTTTGGGATTCGATCACCGCAACGGCATCGACGTCGCCTTGCATCCCGACAGTCTCGAGGGCCGCGCGTTCCTTGCCAGGCTACGCGGTTTACGTATTCCTTTCATCGCTTTTCGCCGAGCGGTGCCGGGTGTGGCTACAGGAGCACATATTCACGTTGGCAACCCCTCGCCTAGAAGGTAGATTCCCGAACCCCGAAACTCATCACAGTTCTTTGCTGTGATAGTGAGTTCTACAAGCCTCCAGCAAGAGCGCGAGTATTCGTCCACATTACATAGGCGGCCGCTTCCCGGACCAGGGCCTTGCTCGTTCCAGTTGCGCCGCTATTCTGAACAGCGTCGCGTCGTCGCCGAATCTCGCCGAAAACATCACGCCGACCGGCAAGCCGTCCGCCGACCAGTGCAACGGCACCGACATGGAAGGCTGACCTGTCACGTTGTAGAGTGCTGTGTACGGACCAAACTCAGTCACGTCTTTCGTGTACTGCGCGAAGTTAGCCGGCGACAGGCTCAACACACCAAGCGTCACCGGGGGCCTCGCAAGCGTCGGGCTCAGGATCACATCGTAGCTCTGCTGGAATCTCGCCATCGCCAAACCTACCTGATGCATCGTCGCGATCGCCCGCGAATAAGTCACGGCGTTTACTGCTCGTCCGGCTTGCCCGAGCAGCCATGTCACCGGTTCAACATCCTTGTCCGTCACCGGA
The DNA here is from genome assembly GCA_049273855.1 of Blastocatellia bacterium. Classification (GTDB taxonomy): domain Bacteria; phylum Acidobacteriota; class Blastocatellia; order UBA7656; family UBA7656; genus Onstottus_B. The sequence goes on along the minus strand of JBASRN010000105.1, from coordinate 1,176 downwards.
CGGCCAAGCGGCTTTGCCGCATCGTCCAACGTTCGCGCGAGCGAAACGCGCAGCACGGTCAAGAAAGCCTCTCGCATCCAAGCATCCTCGATCGGCGGCTGCGCCTCTTCGACCTTGTGGCCGAGGCTTTCGCAGAGCTTCGCTGCGTCGATTGCAGCATTCTTGCACTCGGGATCGAGCGGAGTGCCAGCCGGCGTCGGCACCGCAAGTGCGATTCGAAGCTTGCCCGGATCAGCGCCCACTTCTTTCAAGAATGGACGCGCGGGCGCGGGTGAAAAATGGGGTGAGCCCAATTCCGCGCCCGCCGTCGCGTCCAGCAATGCCGCGCTGTCTCGAACCGAGATAGTAAGAGCGTGATGATGAGAGCATCCGTTCCAGCCTTCGAATTGAGTCGGCCCAATCGGCACCCGACTGCGCGTTGGCTTCAAGCCGAATAGCCCGCAGCACGACGCGGGGATCCTGATCGACCCTCCGCCGTCGCTCCCGTGCGCCATCGGCACGATGCGGCTCGCGACGAGCGCACTCGAACCTCCAGAGGATCCGCCGCTTGTGCGTTCGAGATTCCACGGATTGCGCGTTCTGCCAAACAGAGCGGACTCGGTGGTTGTGGTGAGGCCGAACTCGGGCGACGTCGTCTTTGCGAATATCACAAGCCCGGCTTGCTTGTAGCGAGTGACCAGCGTGCTGTCGAAGTCCGGCTTGTTGTCCTTGAACACTCGGCTCCCGTAAGTCGTGATGGTCCCCGCCAACGCCTGCCCGAGGTCTTTGAGCACGAACGGGACGCCGCGGAACGGACCTGCCGGCAGTCCTTGCTTGATCTGCGCCTCGGCCTTGTCAAAGAAGACCTGGGCCGTGGCGTTGAGCCTTGGGTTGATCGCTTCAAATCGCTGCCTGACAGCAATGGTTAGCTCGAGCGGAGTGACCTGCCGCTTCGCGACCAGCGCGGCTAGCCCGAGCCCATCGTACTGATCGTACTCTGCCGCGAGCCCCGACAGTCGCACTGGCTCGATGGATGCGTCAAAGGATGCGCTACTGGACGATTGATCGATTGTGTTCACTATGGCTCCCACGGTTGCGGCTGCGCCAAGCTCGAGCAATTGCCGCCGGCTGATCTTGCTGTTCATCGTTGATACCTCGAGCGGGTAACCCTGCCCTTTTACCCGATCTCAGTGAATC
>JBASRN010000101.1:0-29339 GCA_049273855.1 Blastocatellia bacterium | reverse complement strand
CCCTAGCTCTCTCCTCTAGTTAGTGGTGTTCAGTGAACGAGATGATAGTCCGTCTGTCGCTTGAGCACCCATGCGACCGTCCCCGATTCATCCATCACCGCGTCTTCTTCCGCACCAACCCATAACTCTTTTCCGCCCCATTCCGGCACAGCAGTCGAAGCCGAAAGCTCGATTGAGAACCAGCTTCCCGGCAACAGCAAGACGTCGCCGCGGCCTGGCACCCCTTGTTGACGATCCCACAAGCCAATCAGCGGGCCCGCGCCATGACCGTGGTCGCCAATCGGGTGAGTGTAGATCGATCCGTTGATTCCCGCCGCTTTCATCGCCGAAAGCGTGTCCTTCAGCACTTCGTTTCCCGAACGGCCGGGTCTCATTCGCTCGATGAGCAGGTCTTGAAGCTTGTTCGCGTTGGCAAGCGCCTGTTTGATCCCAGGCGGCGCCTCTAACTCGCCTGCGCGCAAGACGTAGCCCATGTGCTGAGTGTCGGTGGCCAATCTCATAGCGGTGAAGCCGAAGTCCACGTGGATCACGTCACCCCGCTCGATCACGACTGGCCCCTCTTCAGCTAACAGGTTGACTCCGGTTTTCGAGGGCTTCTGAACACGCACGGAGGGATGGAACCATGTGCCCATGCCCAGGTTGTTGACTTGCTGGCGCAGCCACCAGATAACGTCCTGATCGGTGGTCGTCCCCGGCGTTATGACTTCGTTTGACAAGGCGCGCCCGATCAGCGAGTGGACCGACTCCATCATCTGCCGATAGACGGGAAGCATCTCGGGCAGGCGGATCGAAACAAATTCGAGCGCGAGGTTCTCGGCCCTCACTATTCTCTTCAGGTACTCGGTGCCGAGCGTCGATTCAAGTTTCTCGCGCTCGCCCGCTGACAACCCGTCCGAGAAAGCGTGAGTGTGCGAGATGTTAAGCGCGATGGTCGATGGACGGCGCTCTTCGATCAGCTTCTTAAGGAGCGCCCACTGGCCTTCGCCGTAGATCTCGCGACCCTCGACTTCCGGGTCGCGGTAGACGGTGTACAGCCCGCCGTTCGAGCCCCCGCCCAGCGCCAATCGTTCGACGCCTTTTTCTTCTCCGCGATCGAAGAAGACGAAGATCGTCCTTCTGCGCGCGGCAAAGACGGTCGGTGAGACCAACGAGAAGAAGACCGGATCTTCGTTGTACTCGCGGCAGACAACCAGCCACATCGCAACGCCGTGCTTGCGCATCAACGAAGGCAACACTCGTTCGAGTCGAAGCTTCAGCCATTGCTGCTGAACTGCCGCCTGCTCGCGCATCGAAGGCAACGGCCTGGGTGTTTGGGCTGGAGCCGGGACCGATGCCCCGAGCAGCGCGGCTAATAAGAATGAAACGATGCGGAGTGAACCAGCACCATTACGCATTGGGTGCTTCCCTTTGAACTCAGGAACACTAACGGCACAAAGAAACAATCGTCGTGAACTTTTGCCTTTGTGTTTGATCGTTATTGCACCGAGACTCCGAGCTGCCAGAGCAGGAAGCTCGACTCCTCGGTCGCGTCCTCGATCTGCTTTATCACCGGCAAGCCGCCCGAGTGGCCAGCCTTGGTGTCGTAGTGCAGGAGTATCGGCCGGTCCGAACCCGTCGATGCCTGCATAAGCGCCGTCATCTTTCGGGCGTGCAACGGCGCAACGCGAGTGTCTCCGTCGCCGGTCGTGAAAAACACCGCCGGGTACTTCGCGCCCTTCTTCACGCGGTGATAGGGCGAGTATTCGTAGATATACTTGAACTGCTCGGGGTCCTCCGACGAGCCGTACTCCGACACCCAGAAGCGCGCTACCAGAAAGTCCTGGTAGCGGATCATATCCAGCAGCGGGACCGCGCATACGACCGCTCGAAACAGCTCCGGACGTTGTGTCATAGCAGCGCCGACAAGCAAACCGCCGTTCGAGCCGCCTCGAATCGCCAGCTTCGATGGACTGGTGTAGTTGTTCTTGATCAGCCATTCCGCGGCGGCAATGAAATCGTCGAACACGTTCTGTTTGTTGCCGAACATTCCAGCCTTGTGCCACATCTCGCCAAACTCGCCGCCGCCTCGAAGGCTCGGTTGCGCAAACACGCCGCCCATCTCCGCCCACAGCGCGGTGAGCCCCGAGAAGCCCGGGCTCAAGCTAACGTTAAATCCGCCGTAGCCCGTCAACAGAGTCGGGCGATTGCCGTCGAGCTTCAAACCTTTCTTATAAACCAGAAACATCGGCACTTTGGTCTTGTCTTTCGACTCGTACCAGACCTGATTGACCTCAAGTTGATCGCTCTTGACCGGAACGTTGGTGCGCGCCCACTCCTCCTGCTTTCCCGTTGAAATATGATAACGATAGATGATCGTCGGTTGCGCGAACGAGTTGTAGGAGTAGAACGCTTCGTCCTTCGCCCAGGTGCCCGACATGCCGCTCGCGGTCCCGAGGCCCGGCAGCATAACGTCGCGTAACTGCTTGCCCGAAGCGTCGAAGACTTTGATCTTAGAAGCGACGTTTTCGAGATAGTTCACCAACAGTTTTCCGCCAGCCGCCGAAAAGCTTGTGATCGCGGACTCGCCCGCAGGGACGATCTGGCGCCAGTTGTCGCGAGCCGGTTTCTTGAGATCGACCGAGAGAATCTTTCCTTTCTCCGCGTTCCAGTTGGTATGCATGAACATCTGATCGCCGGCTATCTCGGGACTAAACCGGGCCGGGATGTCCCTGACTATCGGGGTGATCGGTCCGGCTGCTTTGACGTCCTGAACCCAGACCTCACTCTTATCGGCGGACGATCCGAAGTTCACCACCATCAGCAGGTATCGTCCATCATCCGACAACTGAGAGCCGATGATCGTTCCCGGACCGTAGCCGGCGCCGAAGATCTCGCGATCGCCTGCCGGATCGGTGGCCATCGCGTGATAAAAGACTCGCGGGCCCTCTTTGCCGAACCTGGTGTAATAGAACCCGGTCCCGTTGTTCTTTAGCGACACCCCGAAGTACCGAGCGCGGGGCAGACGGTCCGCCAGGTCCTTGCGCGTGTCTACGTTCATTATCGAGACGCTCACCTCGTCTTCGCCGCCCTGCCGAGTCGCGTACGCCATGTATTTGCCGTCCGGAGTTACGTCCATGATGCTGGCCGAGGTGTTCTGGTCCTCGCTCAACGTGTTTCCGTCGATCAACACCTCGTCCTTGCCAGTAAGACCGTTCCGCACGTAAATGACAAACTGGTTCTGATCGGCCCTTCGCCTTTTTATGAAATAGCGACCTCCACGCTCGAACGGCGCGTCGATCACATCTACCTTCATCAACTGCTCGAGCCGTTGGTGTATCTTGTCGCGACCAATGAACGAGCCGACCATAGACTTGGTGTACTCGTTTTGAGCGCTGATCCACGCGCGAGTATCCGGGCTGTTCTGATCTTCGAGCCAGCGATACGGGTCGGTTATGGTCACGCCGTGGATCGTCTCGGTCACGCTATTCACCCGCGTTGATGGGGGCGCCTTGTGCTCTTGCGCCACGCTGATGAAGCCTGCCTGCGATATGAGCAGGACTACTGAGAGAAACCGAATAGATAGCTTAATCATCGCCTATTTCCCTTCCAGCATCCTGGCGGCTGTATCGATTTGAGAAGCCATCGACTGAAGCGCCGCCGCCGCCTTCTTCATTTGAGGCTCAACCTCGTTCCACTGTTTCTGCTCGATTGCCTCGCGCACCCCTGGGATCGTTTTCACGCCGTAGCCGGTGTAAAAGCCGGGCGCGTAAATCTGATGTTGAAACCATGGTCGGCGCGGGAGGCCTTGTTCATTGGTGAGTTTTCGCTCGGACTGGTAAACCAACTTGTTCAGGCTCGCGGCGTCTTTCACCTGTTGAAAGTGCTTAGCGCTCGCCTTCGCAAGCGCCTCCTCGTAGCGCCGCCCGCTCTCGGAAACCGACCTTGCCGCAGATTTCAGCGGCGCGAGGTTGATCTCCTTTGGTGAGCCGCTCTTCTTCCCGATCTTCTCGAGATCGTCTATATATCGGTTCACCGTGTCGGCAAAGTTTCCAAACTCGAACGGCAGCACCTCCGCGTTCGCGAGCCGCATAACGATCGTGCCGTTCAACTGCGCGAGCGCTCGGCCATACTCGAACGTACCGTCCGAGAATTTCGTGTACCAGTTGAACGAATCGTAGATCGAATGATAGATGCCTCCGTCGCTCTCTCCGCCGAAGCCCGTATTCAATGCGGCGATGCCCAGGTGTTGAATAAACGGGGTGTAGTCTGAGCCCGATCCAAGCGCTGCGATACGCAAGTCAACCCGTTCGTGAAGCTCCTTTTTGTCCTCGTCGGTCTTTGCACGCTCGATGTTGCGATCGCGAAGCGCCTCCCAAACGGACTTGTTCGTCTTCGGCTGGGGCACGTCGCGGGCCACTTCGTTGACGAAGCGCTCGAGCGTGTGCGAACCGCCGACGCCTACAAATCCCTTACCCGTGCTGTCCGAGTTCAAGTAGACGACTGCCTTCTGCTTCAGCTCTTCGGCGTGGGTCTCGGCCCATTCGGTTGAACCCAGCAAACCTGGCTCTTCGCCGTCCCACGCGCAGAGGATGATAGTGCGTTTGGGCTTCCATCCTTGCTTGACCATCTCGCCCAGGGCGCGGCCTGCTTCCAGAACCGTTACCATTCCACTTATGGGATCCTGCGCGCCGTTGACCCACCCGTCGTGATGGTTGCCGTAGACGATCCACTGATCAGGCAACTCTGCCCCGTCGAGGCGTGCGATCACATCGTAGAGAGTCTTCTGTGACCAATCGAAGATCGCTTTCAGATGCACGCGCGCCGGGCCGCCGCCAACGTGATAAGTGATGGGCAACGCGCCGCGCCACGACTCGGGAGCGACCGGCCCGCCGAGCGCTTTGAGCAATGGCAGCGCGTCACCGTACGAGATTGGCAGCACCGGAATTTTCAATATTACATCTGCTTCTTCGCGCGGAATTCTGCGCGCCCCTTTGACCGCGCCCCATCCTGGCGTGAGCGGATCACCGGGGTGAATGGGCATATCCATAACCGACCCGCGCTGCACGCCTTGGTCGGGGCGATACGGCCCTTGTGGGTAAACGTCGCCCTGATAGTAGCCATCGTCTTTAGGGTCTGAATAGATCAAGCAGCCGATCGCGCCGTGCTCGTAAGCGACCTTTGGTTTGATGCCGCGCCAGCTTGCGCCGTAACGCGCGATTACGATCTTGCCTTTCACATCCACGCCCAGCTTCGCGAGCTCGTCGTAGTCGCCAGGCACCCCGTAATTAACATATACCAACTGACCGGTCACATCGCCGTCGGCCGAGTAGGCGTTGTAACTCGGGAGCTGCCCCGCGTCGCCTGAGTCGGAGTCTTCGGCGACCTGGGGTTCGTTGAGCTGAGCGCGGAAGCGAGTTGGCTCGATCAGCTCGACGACCCGCTCCTTCGGAGTCGGGAACAGCACGTCGAACTCTTCGATCTGCGCGTTAAAGCCCCACGACCTGAACTGCTCGCGTATGTACTCTGCGTTCTGCTTGCCGTACGCCGAACCAATGTGGTGGGGCTCAGCCGAGAGTCGCTTCATGTTCTCGCGCAGGTTGTCGGGCGCGGGGATCGCCCGCATCTTCTCTTCCCACTCGCGCTGAGTCTTCGAGCCAGCTTCGGAGTAGCCGCGCAGCGGGCGCGGTTTGCCCTCCCCGTTTGATTGAGCCAGGGCAGCGGGTGCGAGAACGTTCAGAGCTAAGAGGCAAGACACAACTAGGGCTGAGGTTGTTTTGAGTGGATGACGATGCATGCTGACCTCCTGAGTTGGACGGCAAGTATATACATCGGCCGGCGGGCCGCGCAATCTGGCGATTCGAAACGCCGGGAGGTCGCCCCTCTTCACGGTCAGGAGCGGGCAGCGCGTTGAGGAGCGCCCAGACGCCGGCCGATATAGTGTGGCTGCTGCCCTTGACTCTTATCTCGCATTCAGATAATCAAGACCACTGTTTCAAATCAAGCTGGAGGCGAACCAGATATGCTAACAAAGCGCACACTCACGGTGCTGATCTCCGCGGTTGCATTTTCCATCTCGTCTATCCCCTCGCTCGCGCAGTCAAGCAGCGTGACCGCCATTCGATGCGGCCGGCTGATCAACCCGGTTGACGGTTCGCTCACTCAGAACGCCGTGATAATCGTGCGCGGCGAGCGCATCGAAGCGGTCGGCGCGAATCTCAAGGTCCCTGATGGCGCGAAAGTCATGGATCTTTCGACCTACACTGTGCTGCCGGGCTTGATCGACGCGCACACTCATACCCTGCTTCAACCCGAGGATGAACGCGGCGCGCCGCCGGTGGTGACAAAGTCTCAGGCTTTCAGAACAGTGCAGGGCGTCGCGGCGGCGAAGAAAGACCTGGAAGCGGGCTTCACTACCATGCGCGATCTGGACAGCGAGGGCGCCGGCTTTGCAGACGTGGCGATTCGCGACGCCATAAATCAAGGCATCATCCCGGGGCCGCGGCTGTTCGTGGCGACCTACGCGCTGACGATCACCGGTGGGCATATGAACAACTCGGGGCTCAACCCGGACATAGCGATTCCGGAGCCGGCGACTCTTACCGACTCGCGCGGTGCGATGATCGCCGAAATTCGCCGCGAGGTTAAGTACGGCGCGGACTGGATCAAACTTTACGCGACGGGCACGCTTCGTCATGTCGATCCCGTGACACTTGAATCGCTGAGCCAGGTCTCGCTCGAAGAGGTGAAAGCAGTCGTGGCGGAGGCGGCGCGATGGCGACGCGACGTTGCGGCTCACGCTTATGGAGGCGAAGGCGCGAACAACGCGATTCGCGGCGGAGTCCGCTCGATCGAGCACGGGATGTTGATGAATGACGAAACGTTGAAGCTTATGGTTGAGCACGGCACCTTCTGGTGCCCGACGCTCTCGGTCTACTTTCCGGAGACGCGCGAAGACGACACCGAGTTCCGCCGCCGCATTATTGCTCACCACAAGGAAGTCTTTCAGATGGCGATGAAGATGGGCGTCAAGATTTGCTTCGGCACAGACGTAGGCGCTTTCGAGCATGGCACCTCGGCCCGGGAGTTCGTAAGGATGGTTGAGTACGGAATGAAGCCACTCGACGCGATCCGCACGGCGACCACACGCGCGGCCGAGTTATTAAGGATGGATAAACAGATCGGTAGCCTCGAAGCCGGCAAACTTGCGGACGTCATTGCCGTGGAGGGCAATCCGCTTCAAGATATACGCGAAATCGGTCGCGTCGTATTTGTAATGAAAGCCGGAAAGGTGTTCAAGTCGCCCTGGTAGGTCGGGCCGGTACTACGACGAAGATCCAGGTAAGCGGACTAAGTATAACTGTCTCAGCGGTCGACATCTCTGTTGCTCGTTGCTCACGTACGAATCTAATGGAATGTCCGGGTTGACGTGGCCCGGGGATCGAAGTAAAACATAGAGGCTGTTGACAAAAACCGAGTTCAATCTTTGGAGGTGAAGAATGCTGAAAAAATGTCTCAAACTTTCCCTGTTGCTGGCGCTAGTGGGCCTGCTGCCATCGATGGCGCAGGCGCAGAACCGAAGATTCAAGACCACGTTGATCGGTTTCGAAGAGGTGCCCTCCCTCTCAACCCCGGCCGGCGGCACCTTTGAGATGAAGATCGATGTCGGAGACACCGGCTTTGACTACGAGTTGAGTTATTCCGGGCTTGTCGGAAACGCACTGCAGTCTCACACTCACTTCGGTCAGCAGGGTGTCACGGGAGGCATTATGGTCTTCTTTTGCACGAACCTGGGTAATGGTCCTCCAGGAACCCAGGCTTGCCCACAGTCGGGTACTGTCACCGGGACAATCTCGGCCGCCGATGTTGTCGGACCGGGTGGGCAGGGAATTGCTGCGGGAGAGTTCGCCGAGGTATTGAGAGCCATCCGCGGGGGCGCCGCATACGTCAACGTGCACTCAAGCGTCTTTCCGGGAGGCGAAATCAGAGGTCAGCTCGTTCCGGGCGAAAAACCAAGGCCATAAGCATTACAGTCGCGAGCTGGTTAGCCGCGTGATCCTCACCTATGAACAGAGAGCCGCTCTTCTGAACTTCAGATGAGCGGCTCTGCCCTTTCTGGCTGAGCGCGACCGGGATCGCGGGAGATTCGTGAAGCGAGCAGCGTGCCCCGGCTGTGTGCCTTTTCGGGTCGATCGGGTAAGCTAAACGGGTCAAGCCGGCAGGGCACGATTCAGCGGAAGGTTTAAGCATTCGGGATGGAACCTCGCCCTATGAACAGTAGGATCCTCCTTAAGGTGAACGCCGTTGAAAGGAGTTTTCCTCAGTAAGCCTGGGCAGTCAACTGAAAGAATTCGCCCACAAACAAGCGAGCAGTCACGGAATGAGAATGACTCTGGTCATAGGGACGCTAGGCGGCGGCGGCGCGGAGCGCGTCGCTACAACCATGGCTAATTACTGGGCTCAGAGAGGCCGGGAAGTTGCCATATTGACCACTCACTTCTCGGGTGAGTCTGCTTGTTACGAACTTGATCAGCGTGTCAGGCATCTTGATCTGAGCACTCCGCGGTTCAACAGTCTGCCGACAGATCTGAACGTTGTTGCGCCGCTTGCGCGCTTGATATCCGCATGCTCTCCGGCTGAGCAAGCGGTTTTGAGGTCGAAAGTGACGCACCCTCTCAAGTTGCGTGGGGCGATACTAAGCACGCGACCGGATCTGGTGATTTCGTACATGGACCGCACCAACATCTGCGTCCTCTTGGCCACCCACGGCCTGGGTTTGCCGGTGATAGCAAGCGAGCAAGCCGACCCGACCCAGAACTTTATAGGCGAGGGATGGGAGCGTCTTCGCCGTCGCCTCTATCCGCAAGCGAGGTATGTCACGGTCCTGACCGAAGAATCGCTGGGCTACTTTTCATCGTTTGCGGGCATGCGAGGTCGAATCGTTCCGAACGTCTTAACACCGGAGGTGTTTACAAGTGGTAATGAAATGCCGCAGCGGAAGAATGGCAAGACTCTGATGGCTATGGGCCGGCTGGGTCATGAGAAAGGCTTCGATCTGCTGCTGAGTGCGTTCGCTGTTGTAGCCAGGATGCATAATGACTGGACGCTGGAGATTCTGGGAGAAGGGCCGGTTCGCCCTTACCTTGAATCGTGCGTTCAGAAGCTTGGACTTTCGGGGCGAGTGCGAATGCCAGGGTTTAGCCACCGGCCCTTTGAGGCGATGCGCCGCTCCGATCTGTTTGTTCTGTCGTCGCTGGATGAGGGCTTTGCAAACGTGCTTATCGAAGCGATGGCCTGCGGACTTCCAGTCGTGAGTTTTGATTGTCCGAGCGGGCCACGCCATATCATTCGCGACGGCGTTGATGGGATTCTTGTCCCGCCTCGTGACGCTCAAGCGATGGCGGCGGCGTTAGACCGGCTAATGGGAGATGAAGCCGAGCGCAAGCGCCTGGCCTCGAGAGCCCCGGAGGTGGTCGAGCGTTTCGGCTTAGAAAAAGTGATGAGCATGTGGGAAGAGTTAGTCTTCGACTGCGCGCGGCGGGAAACAGGTGTGGGCACTTGAAAATCTGTTCATCGGGAGAGCCGGTCGGCAAAGGGCACTATGCCAGGAAGGCCCGCTAGAGTGTTTAAGCGCCGGAAAACATGGTTCGCGCTGATTATCCTTCTCGCCCTCGGCGTAGTGTTCCTGATCACCCGCGGTCCGGAAGCGCCGACACCGAATCCGCCGGAGACCTTTTCTTTTGCTGTTATGGGCGACTCTCCCTACTATTCGTGGGAGGACCTCCAGTACCGCCTGGTTTTACAGACCCTCGATGCGCACGACCTCAGTTGGGTCATGAACGTGGGTGACATCTTCTGGCGGCCATGCAGCGAGGAGCTCTACCGGGTAAACCTCGAGCGCTTCAACGGCTTGCGGCACCCGGTGATTTACACGCCGGGCGACAACGAGTGGACTGATTGCTGGGAGCCGGGATCGGGCGGCTTCGCACCTCAAGACCGGCTTAATCGCATTCGGCAGATCTTCTTCGACCCGACCCGCAGCCTGGGTGGGAGGGCCCTGCCCCTGGTCAGTCAGGCGAGCCGCGAGCCGTTCCGCGAGTTCGTCGAGAATGTCCGCTGGTCCCACGAAGGAATCGTCTTCGCCACCGTACACATCGTGGGGAGCACTAACGGCATGGAGGCGTTCCCGGCGCGCACCCCGGCCGACGACGCCGCCGCGAAACGGAGGACGGAGGCGGCGGCGGCGTGGGTGCGCGAGGCGTTCGCCGAGGCCAGGTCTTTGAACGCCCTTGCCGTGGTCCTCAGCTTCCACGCGAACCCGGATTTCGAAGAGTCCGCGGACAACCCCGACCGCCAGGCCTTCGAGCCGTTCATCACTGCGGTCGAAGAAGAGACCGAACAGTTCGCGCGGCCGGTGCTGCTGGCGCATGGTGACGGTCACGTGTACACGGTGGATTCCCCGCTCGTTCGTCGCACGACGGGACGGCGCTTAGAGAACCTGACGCGTCTGCAGGTTCCCGGCTCGCCCGAGGTGGGATGGGTTCGAGTCGTGGTAAAGCCGGGCGCGGAAAATCCGTTCGCCTTCGACGCGCACGTAGTCCCGCGCTGGAAGTATTGGTAGGGAAAGACGGAAGGGTCATTGCGACTACCGTATGTTAGCTAGTCGCGGCGAAATGACAACGCTCATTATGAGGCTCGACCGGCGGCTTTCCGGCTTGAGTCGTTCTTTATCATCGTCATGGAATTCACCGCGAGCAGCTCTGCGAATTTCAATAGATAAGGCGGCGTTGCTTTATGTCTTATCATCGCCGCGCCCCATTGCCGGTGAAACCCTCTCGCGGTCAACGGCAATGCGCGAAGCGTTCCCGCTTCAACCTGCGGCGTCACTGCCCACCGAGCCATCACCCCGACTCCAAGACCAGCCTTCACCATTTCAATTATCGCTTCCGTGAGCTCAACCCGTGACACGTGCTTTGGCGATACGCCGGCAGGAATCAGCACCTTCTGAAAAATGGTCAGCTCTTCTCTCGGGAGCGCATAAACCAGAAGGTGCTCCGAAGCGAAATCCTTCGCGCTGACAAAAGCCCGCGAGGCAAGCGGATGATCGGGACTCACAATGACAACCATCTCGTCTTTGAAGAGCGGCTTGAACACTAGCTTCTGATTACGGGTGACCGCGCTGGTTATGGCGAGATCCAGCCTTCCATCCAGTAAAGCCTCGATCGGGCGCCGAGTGGCTTCGGCGATGATGCGCACTTCGACCCGTGGGAACGCGCGGCTGAACGGTTTGAGCACCGGCGGAAGCCAGTGATAGCAGGTGTAGCACTCGGTGCTGATTCGCAGTATGCCTTCGCGGTGAAGCGCGATCTGGCGAATGTCTTCTTCGGCGCGCTTCAGCTCGTCGAGCACCGCCGGCGCGGAAGTGAGCAACCGCTCGCCCGCCTGGGTTAACAGCATCTTCTTGTTGAGCCGTAGAAACAACGGCGTCCCCAGTTTGTCTTCGATGTCGCGCAGTTGATGGCTGAGCGCCGATTGGGTCAGGTGGAGCCGGTTCGCAGCTTTCGTCAAGCCGCCTTCCTTCGCAACCGTTTGCACCAGTCTCAAGTGCCGGACTTCCAGATTCAAAGCCATCTCGTGTCTCCTCTGAAACAGGTTCGTAGTTCCGGCTTCAGGCGGAAGTTCGTAGCCGCCTTGCCTCAGCGATTTCACTCGCTTCCTCGGAATGCGGTACTACAAACTGGTGTTCGCCACCTATGAGATTACTTCATCAAAAGCGTGAGAACAATGACTTGTCCGATTGATGGCGGTTTCGTATGAACCCTTATGGACACAGGCCAGGTGTCCCATCCCGGAACCCTGGAGAATGAAATGGAACTACTGCTCGCAGACATTCGCTATGCCGCCCGGACGCTTTTCAAGCGGCGGTTGTTCGCTTTGGTGGCGGTGCTGACGCTGGCGCTTGGCATCGGGGCCAACACCGCGATTTTCAGCGTGGTAAACGCTGTGTTGTTGTCGCCGCTCCCGTTTGAGAAACCGGACGAGCTGTCGATGATCTGGGGAAAGACTGCGGCAGCGAACCTCTACCAGCAACCGGTATCGGTGCCGGATTACCGGGACTTGAAGGAACAGAATCATGTCTTTGAGCAGATCACCGCGACTCGAGGTCAGGCGTTCAACCTTACAGGCGGAGATGAGCCCGAGCGAATTACCGGCGTGCGCGCGTCAGTCAATCTGTTCTCGCTGCTGAGAGTGAGGCCCATCCTTGGGCGCGACTTTCTCGAATCGGAAGGAGTCGCCGGCGCAGAGCCCGTCGTGATAGTGAGCCACGATCTCTGGCAGCAGCGCTACGGCTCGGATCCCAACCTGATCGGCCGAGCGCTGAATATCGACGGCAAGAGCTACACAGTCATTGGAGTGCTGCCCCCGGGCATCTATTATCCTGCGCCCGATACTTCTGTTTACGTTCCGCTCATCACCCAGCCGAACGAAGTCGCTCGCGGCGCTCGCTTCTTGCGGGTGATCGGGAGACTGAAGGAGGGCGTTTCGTTTTCCGAAGCGCGAGCCGAGGTGGACACAATCGCAGGCCGGCTGGCCGAGCAGTATCCCGACTCCAACAGCACCTTTGCCTTCGATCTGGTTCCGTTGCACGAGCAGGTCGTAGGCCGAGTCCGTCCGGCGCTGATGGTCCTGCTGGGTGCTGTAGGCTGCGTCCTGTTAATCGCGTGCGCCAACGTAGCTAACCTGCTACTGGCGCGAGCCGCCTCGCGGCGCACTGAGTTCGCGATCCGCTCCGCACTCGGCGCCAGTCGCGTGCAACTCATCCGGCAAATGCTCACCGAAAGCGTGCTGTTGAGCTTGCTCGGCGGAGCGCTGGGACTACTGCTCGCGATATGGGGCGTGCCCGCCTTGATCGGCATCAGCGAAAACAGCATCCCGCGGGCCGCGGAAGTGGGCATCAATCTTCGCGTGCTTGGATTCACAGCGCTTGTTTCGCTGGCGTCCGGGATCGTGTTCGGGATAGTCCCGGCGCTTCGATCATCCAGCAAGCCGACCACCGATGCATTGCGAGAAGGGAGAAGAGGAACGACCGGAAGCGTGCTTCATCAACGCCTGCTCAGCGGGCTGGTCGTCTCAGAAGTAGCGATAGCCCTTGTGCTGTTAACCGCGGCCGGGCTCATGATTCGAAGCTTCCTTTCAATCAGCAAAGTGTCTCCGGGTTTCAATCCAAAGGGAGTGCTTACGTTGGGAATCGGCTTGTCGTCGAGATATCCCGACATCCAGAAGCAGGCGAGCTTCTACGAGAGCCTGCTCGCGAAGGTGAGGGCGATGCCGGGCGTTGAATCCGCGGCGAGCACCATTCGGATTCCGATGCTTGGCTTCAACGCTTCGACAAGTTTCACAATTCAGGGAAGGCCCGTGCCGTCGGGCAGCGAGCCCACCGCGGACTACAGGGCGGTGACCGGGGACTACTTCAAGACCCTGGGAATTCCCTTGCTGAAAGGCCGCGACCTCACCGAACGCGACAACAAGGATGCGCCTGAGGTGATCGTGATCAACGAGAGGCTGGCCGAGCAGTTCTTCGACGGCGAAGACCCGATCGGCAAACGAATACAGATCTTCCCCGATCCCACGCGATGGCGCGAGGTAGTCGGCGTAGTTGGAGACGTAAGGCTGATTGGCTTGGATGCAGACATCAATCCCACGGTCTACGTTCCGATGCCGCAGAACCCGTACCCAGCCGCGTTGCGCAATGTCTTTCTCGTCGTGCGAACGGAGGGCGAGCCGAAGAACCTGGTCGCGAGCATCCGCGGCGAGTTGCGATCGCTGGATAGAGACGTTCCTATAGCGCAGGTGAAGACACTGGAAGAGATCGTGTCCGGTTCGCTTTCGCAGCGGCGGTTGAGTATGTCGCTTCTCGTGGTGTTTTCCGTCCTGGCCGGGATGTTGGCGGCCGGCGGGATCTACGGCGTAATGGGGTACATCGTCGCCGGGCGGACCCACGAGATAGGCATTCGAATGGCGATGGGCGCGCAGCAAGCCGAAGTGCTAAGGATGATACTCGGTGACGGAGCGAAGTTGACGGCCATCGGGGTCGGCATCGGACTCGGGGCCG
Organism: Blastocatellia bacterium; assembly: GCA_049273855.1. Classification (GTDB taxonomy): domain Bacteria; phylum Acidobacteriota; class Blastocatellia; order UBA7656; family UBA7656; genus Onstottus_B. The sequence goes on along the minus strand of JBASRN010000101.1, from coordinate 15,250 downwards.
CGCTCGCGCTGACGCGCGTTTTGTCGAGTTTGCTCTATGGAGTGAGCGCGGCTGACCCGGCCACGTTTGCCGCGATATCTCTTGTGTTGGCTTGCGTCGCGATGTTGGCGAGCTACATACCCGCGCGCAGAGCGGCTAGAATAGATCCGATGGAAGCGCTGCGATACGACTAACAGTGAGTCGAGCCTCACACGTTCGGAAAGGCACCCGAGACGAAATCAAGAAAGGCTGGTGATCATGGAATTTGAGCTGGATCAAGCGGTTGAGATACTCTCTCGCACTCCAGGGACTCTGAATCACTTATTGAGAGATCTGCCCGACTCGTGGACAACATCCGACGAAGGACCGGGCACCTGGACCGCGTTCGATGTTCTGGGCCATCTGATTCACGGCGAAGAGACGGACTGGATTCCTCGCGCGAGAATCATTCTCGAGCACGGTGAGTCGCAACCTTTCGATCGGTTTGATCGCGAGGCCATGTTCGAGAAGTCAAAAGGGAAATCGATTGCTGACTTGCTGGATGACTTCGAATCTTTGCGCGGAGCCAGTCTGAAGGCCCTTGATCAGATGGATCTGACGCCGGAAAAGTTGGCGCTGCGGGGAACTCACCCGTCGCTTGGGGTGGTGACGCTCGAGCAACTGCTTGCGACGTGGGCGGTTCACGACCTGAGTCATATCGCCCAGATCACCAGAGTGATGTGCAAGCGGTACGATAAAGACGTCGGTCCGTGGAAGGCTTTCTTCCCGATACTGAGCCGCGAATAAAGCGACTCGGTTTAGTGATTAAAGCCCCGACCCTCAACCCTTTTGCGACTTCTCGACTAAATTAATTCGTTCTCCGGCGCATAAGGCGCTCCCCAATTGCCTGCGAAAGCCATCTTACCGATAGGCTTGCGTTCGCGCGGCGCCAGTTCCTTGCCACGGGCCTTCTCGTCAAGCGCGTCGAGGCTGCCGCGATAGGGGTATCCGATCGCGATCATCGCAATCGGAGTGAAGCCTTCGGGTATGCCGAAGTCGCTGCGAGCGCGATCCGCGCCGTAGCCAGCCATCGGGTGCGCCGCCAGCCCAAGCTCGACCGCCTCCAGCAACAAGTTCTCAGTGGCAAGCCCGGTATCGTGCTGGGCCCAGCGGTTCGGCCTGCCGTTCTGCTCAAACGTGTCACGCGCGACTGACAACATAAGCACGGGCGCTTTCAACGCCCACGCGTTGCCTTCAGCCAGACAGCCTCGCGCGCGGTCGAGTGCTTCCGCGTCCGAGCCGTCGAAGACCAGAAAGAACCTTGGCTGATCGTTGAAACAAGACGGCGCCCAGCGCGCTGCCTCAAGCATCGTAAGGATCTTCTCGCGTTCCACCGCGTGTCCCTCCTCGAACGCGCGAGGGCTCCAGCGCCGCTTCATCACTTCGTTGATGGGACGGTCGGCCGGCGCGGGCTTCTCAGGATAGACGAGTAGTGGTCCGGTCGATAACACTTCCAACAAATCATCAACCGCGACGCCGATATGCCGAAGATGTTCCGCCATGTGACGAATGTAGTCCACCATCACGAAGCCAACCGTCTGCTCTTCCCCGTCTACGGTGAGCGAGTTCGACCACGATGCATCAGGCGAGGACTCGGCTGCAGAAAGCAGTTGCCTGTTTCCTGCTCGCCATAGCCCGATCAGTTCCTGCCAGTCGCGATTCTGATAGCCGTGCACCGCGACCCAGCGGTCGCCGTCGTAGCCGGGCATCACCAGGCCGCCCTCGATCTGCGCGCGCGTGATTCGCTGATGGTTGTTCGCAGCCGAGTCGATCAGATGGCCAAGCTCTTCCTTCCGCGACCAGCCATCAGGTGCGCGCTCCGCGCCGGCTTGCTCGCCGGTGATCGCACGCAATCGCCCCGGCAAAACAGCGATAAGCGAGCGCAGGTGTTCGATGGCGCGTTTCACGCCGGTGATATCTATAGTCTGCATAAGCAACGTCCTTCACTTCCAGGCTGTGGTGGATCAACCATTCCAAAACTTATCTTTATAGATTGCTTCGGGTTTTGTTCTTCTTCGGCAATACGTTTCGCCTCACGTTCTTCATCGGCCAATCGTAGGCGTTCCTTTTCAGCCAGAAGCATAGGCGTTCCTAGGTCAGACTCTCAAGCTCTAATCCATAGCGTTGGATCCGTGAAAATCCGTCAAACCCGTGTCATCCGCGGTCTCTTCTGTTTCCGCCAGATAGACCATGGATAACGCTGATTTGACAGATTCACACGGCACAATCCAGCGAGAATCTAAAGCCCTTGTAAGCTGATGAGACCAATGAACCCCTGAACGAGTCCCGCAACGATGCGAGCCGCGCCGACACGCAAACTTGACTTGGATCTTTGCAGCCAATACGATTCCGGCGTGTCCAGTGGGCCAAGCCGCTGCTTGCGCTCTTCTTCAACGCAACACCGACAATCAGTATCCGAGAGGTCACTTTATGTCCCGTTTTATCGCCGCGTTCGTGATCGCGTTAATCAGCGTTTCCGCTTCCGCACAGGAAAAGCGTCAGGAGAAAGCCATCAGTGCGCGCACCACCGGTCTGCAAGAGATGGACGGCTTCGTGCCGCTCTACTGGGACGCGGCGGGCGGCAAGCTGCTGATGGAGATCACGAGATTCAACACCGAGTTCCTCTATCAAGTGTCGCTTCCAACCGGCGTCGGCTCGAACCCGATCGGGCTTGATCGCGGTCAGCTGGGTGGAACTCATTTGGTTTTCTTTGAGAGGGTTGGCCCGAAGGTGTTGCTCGTTCAACCGAACTATCGCTATCGGGCGATTTCCTCGGACGCGGCGGAGCGGCGTGCGGTGGAAGAGTCGTTCGCGCGGTCGGTGCTATGGGGCTTCAAGGTCGAAGCCGCCGAAGGCGAACGCGTTCTGGTAGACGCGACCAGCTTCTTTCTCCGCGACACGCACGGGGTGATCGAGCGGTTGCGGCAGGCCCGCCAGGGATCGTACCGCCTCGATGAATCGCGAAGCGCGGTTTACCTTCCGCGCACAAAGGCCTTTCCAAAGAACACGGAGGTCGAAGCGTTGTTGACGTTCTCCTCGGAAGAGCCCGGTCCCCTCGTGCGCCAGGTGACTCCCACGCCTTCATCCATCACAGTTCGCGAGCACCATTCGCTTGTCGAGTTGCCCGACAGTGGCTACAAACCGCGCAGGCTCGATCCGCGCGTCGGAGTTTCCGGCATCCAGTTCTACGATTACGCTTCCCCGATCAATGAGCCCGTCGAAAAGCGATGGCTCAGCCGCCACCGGCTTCAAAAGAAGTATCCCGGCGCCGCGGTCTCCGAGCCGGTCAAGCCGATCGTCTATTACGTTGACAATGGGACACCTGAGCCGATCCGCGGCGCGTTGCTGGAAGGCGCTTCGTGGTGGAACGAGGCGTTCGAAGCGGCCGGCTTCAAGAACGCGTTTCAAGTGAAGGTGCTGCCCGCTGACGCCGACCCGATGGATCTGCGCTACAACATGATCAACTGGGTGCATAGATCGACGCGCGGCTGGTCTTACGGCGGAAGCGTGACCGATCCGCGCACCGGCGAGATCATAAAAGGCAACGTAACGCTCGGCTCGCTTCGAATAAGGCAAGACTACTTGTTGGGTTCGGGGCTGATTCCGCCGTTCGCGAGTGCCGGCGCCCAAGACGACGGCTGCCAGTTTGGGATGATGCCCGATGCAGACTACCTGACGGCTTCGGCGACGGATGCGGCGGCGATGTCGATTGCCCGCATTCGTCAGCTCTCGGCTCACGAAGTGGGACACACGCTGGGGCTTGCCCACAACTTCGCCGCGAGCAGCTACGGCCGCGCTTCGGTCATGGACTACCCGGCGCCGATGATCGAGATCAAGGGCGGCAAGCTCGACCTGTCAAACGCATACGCTAGCGGCATCGGCGCTTACGACAAGTTTGCAATCAAGTTCGCGTATAACGAATCTGCGCCTGGCGCCGGTGAAGACGCCGAACTTGAACGCCTGCTAACCGAGGGCGTGGCCGCGGGGATGTTGTTTATCTCGGACGCCGACGCGCGACCGCCGGGAGCCGCCCACCCGCTTGCGAGCTTGTGGGACAACGGCGACGACCCGGTGGCGATGCTCGGCCACGAGATGCAAGTGCGGAGGCTTGGACTCAATGACTTCGGATTGAAGAACATTCCCACCGGCGCACCGCTTTCGCAGCTTGAAGCGAAGCTCTTGCCGCTCTATTTACATCATCGTTATCAGCTTCAGGCGGCGGTGAAGTCGGTGGGCGGAGTCTATTACACCTACGCTGTGAAGACTGCAAGCGGGCCGAGTCCCGCGCGAGTGCAGGAAGTCGTGCCCGCCGCGCGCCAACGCAAAGCTCTCGCCGCAGTTCTGCAAACAATCAAGGTCGAGGAACTGGCGATACCTGCTCGACTACTCGATCTGATTCCGCCGACTGCGTTCGGATACGGCGGCGCCACCAGTGAGTTCTTCGACGGGCGCACTGATCCGGTGTTCGATCCAATCGCGGCGGCGACCATCGCGGCGGACTTTGCGGTGTCGGGGTTGCTGGAGCCGCATCGAGCGGCCCGGCTGCTTGAGTTTCACGCGCGCGACGCATCGAATCCTGACTTTAAGGACGTGCTCGATGCCCTGATCACCTCAACGTGGAGGACCGCGCCGGCCAAAAGCGCTTATCCTCTGGCAATCGCGCGAGCCGTGCAGAGCCTTACGGTGACTCGATTGATGGAGCTTGCGGCGAATGGGGACGCTTCCCCTCAAGTGCGCGCGGTAGCGACCGAGTCGCTGCGTGAACTGGGCGCATCACTCAAACTTGCGGGGAGGCCTGGCGTTGATGCGGCGCACCGCCGCGCAACTCAACAAGACATCGAACGATTCCTGACTCGTCCAGACGCTATCCGCAAGCAGACGGCCCCTCTGCTCGCGCCGGCCGGTGATCCCATCGGCTCGACATCGAGGACCCGCTAAGGGAAAACCGTCGAGGGCGCAAGACCATCAGAACTTGTATGTCGCATCAAATTGCATACGATTGAGATAGCGGTTGAACGGCGACAGCGGTATGACCTTGTTCACGCGCTGCGAGAACAAGCCTGTCCATTGTAGTGTGACGCCGCCACCGATCTGATAAGCAAATGTGGGCATATGAACCCGGCTGTTAGACGCCAGGATGTCGCTGAAGTTAAAGGGAACAAGCACCGCGTCTTGCTCGATACGGGTGAAGAAGTAGCCAGCCAGCCAGTCGCCTTTTTCTTTGGTCTGACCTACCTGCCCGCCTACCCAGTAGCCGGTCTTCTCATCCCTCACTCTTCCAGTCAGGTTGCGAACGTAATCGAAGGTGAATGTGACCGGATATTTCTTCACCTGCCATGTCAGGTTGCCGAAAATGTCCAACAGATTAAAGCCAGCCTGAAATCCGGTGGGGATCCCGGCGGCGTTTCGTATGACCCGGTTAGTGGTGCCGAGCGCTCCGTTCTGGTTGCCGGTTACGCCTGAACCGTTTCCGATGCCGCCGTTGACTTGAGTCGCAAGCGCTCCCAATCCGGCCACTACCTGATCAGGTCTGTTCCAGTCAAAGTACCCGATGTTGACGTTCGCGGAAACGTGCGGCGAAAACTCCCAGTCGGTCTGAGCCTGTCCGCCATAGAGTATTCCGTCCTTACCACCAGAGACCTCGTTGAACGGCAGCTCGAACGCGACAAGCTTGATTTGGCGAAGAGCGGTTCTAGTCTTGAAGTAAATAGCTTCGGAAGCGCCCTCTACGTTCACGTCGTCGTCCCATACCATTTGTGTACGGCGAAAAGTCGGCTCGAATTTGCCCGCGACCAACTGCACTCCAACCTTGTCGGTCTTTGAGTCATAGCGTATGAACGCGCGTTCAAGCACGAATGGCTTTCGCTCGAAGAAGTCTGTAAGCGTCTGGTTGGTGCTGATCGGATCGGTAAAGAGACCGCTCGCTAATCGAAACCCCCAGTCGAAGTTCTTGTTGAGCGCGCCGTCAAGCGCGAGGCGCGCACGCACCCGCAGACGCCTTCGACCCGGTGGTTCGAGCAGCCCGTCGAAGCCCTGATTGTCGAACGACTCGAACCTGAACCGCAGGTCGCCGCTGAATCGAATCGCCCCGAAGCGCTTGTAGAGTTCGTCAAGCTTCTTCTGTGATGCTTCGGTTGGTTGCGGAACTTTTTCCGGCGCCGGAGTCTGATTCGACGCGGTTAAAACGTGCGGCGGCAAGCTGTGAATCTGGGCGGCATCGATAAGCCCGCCCGTCAGTTGCGTAATCGTTCGCTGCTGGTCGTCGATGATCTTGCGCATCTCATCGAGCCGAAGGCTCTGGGACTTCACTGCCTCCTCGAGCGCGCGAATCCTGTCAATCGACTCTGAGTTGGCTGGTGCTACCGAGGCGCCGGCGCCTTTCTTGTCTTCAGCGGCAGCCCCTGCGCGCGCCCCCGAATCAGCCGAACCGGATTCTTGGTCCCCGGCCGCCTTCTTCTGCGCTGGTGTGTCCAAAGCAGTAAAGGTGTCGGCGCGAACCATGCTCGCAGCGCAGAAGAAAACCAGAACAAAAACCATTATCAAACGGCCCCTAGTGAGTTGATCCAGGACGGTAGGCATATCGCAGTTATTCTCCTTTAGCAGTGTTAACAGAGAGTTTCGCGGTAGATCGGAAGCCAAGTGTAAGAGAGCGATGTTAACGCTATATGAATTCTGCATAGCATTTCTGTTAATTGAATGTGTCTGCAAAGAAATACTATCCTGGAAACAAAGCCGGTTGATGCGATGATTGAAGCAACCCGGGTCGGTTTTAATTAAGTGTTCACAGAGAGTTCACATCCCCGTAACACGCGCTCTCTATATTTGGGCTTTGGGCTTCATTCTTAAGAACACGTCGCACAGGAGGACCCTACGATGCTGCGAGAACACGCAATCTCGAAGTTCGGCTTGAATAGGAGAGCTGTAACCTGCCAAATCCGAAAAGGAGGAAGATCGCTGAAACCTCTGACACGTCTAACGAGTGTTTGTGCTCTTGCCGTCTTATTGTTCTCACTGAGCTGCGGACCTCGTAATACAGGCGATTCAGGAAGCGCCGGTGTAATCAAGATCGACGGTTCAAGCACCGTCTTCCCGCTTACAGAGGCGGTAGCCGAAGAATTCCAGAAGGCGAAGCAGGGCAAAGTGAAAGTGACGGTCGGTATTTCGGGCACCGGTGGCGGGTTCAAGAAATTCGTCCGTGGCGAGTTGGACATTTCCGACGCGTCGCGGCCTATTCTCAAGGAGGAGATGGACCAAGCGAAAGCAAATGGTATCGAGTACATCGAGCTTCCCGTCTGTTTCGACGCGCTAACCGTTGTGGTTAACCCGCAGAATGACTGGCTCACGTCGATTACTGTCGAGGACCTCAAGAAGATGTGGGAACCTGAGGCTCAAGGCAACATCACCACGTGGAATCAGGTCAGGCCCGAGTGGCCGAACGAGAAGATCGCGCTTTTCGGGGCGGGCTCCGATTCTGGCACATTCGATTATTTCACGGAAGCGATCGTTGGCAAGTCCAAGTCGAGCCGCGGCGATTACACCGCCAGCGAGGACGACAACGTCCTTGTACAAGGAATCGCAGGCAATAAGTATGCGCTGGGCTATCTCGGTTACGCCTATTATGCGTCGAACACGGCGAAGTTGAAATCGGTGGGCATTACGTGGAGTAAAAACTCGGTCCCAGGGGCGGTGATGCCCACGCTCGAAAACGTGCTCGCCGGGACGTATAACCCGCTTTCGCGCCCCTTGTTCCTCTATGTGAGCAGGAAGTCGGCGGACAAACCGGAAGTGAGAGAGTTCGTAGATTTCTACCTCCGGAATGCCGCGACCCTTGCTGCCGAGGTGAAGTATCTCCAGTTGCCGGACACCGCTTACCAGATGGGACTCGAACGCTTTCGTAGCTTGCAAACCGGCACCGGCTTTGGTGGAGTGCCTGAGGTCGGTCTGCACATCGAGGAGATTCTGAAGCGGCCCCCTAGGTCATAGCTTTTGTACCGCGGTACAAGCTGGCTCTCAGTCTTTCACTAAAGAAACTATAAGCCTTCGAAGAAAGCAATGGCACAAAGCGCCACGCCTGACAGCTCGGTTTCTTTCCGCCGCGCCAGCCAACCGTCTTTAAAATTGCAACAGTTGTCGGGGGCGAGGCGGTTGCAATATTGGCGAGAGCGGTTCATTGAGTTGCTGCTGTTTTTCGCCGCGTTTTCGTCGGTGGCAATCACATTGGGGATCGTAGGGACCCTTGTCTACGAATCCGCCACATTTTTCAGACACGTCTCGATAATTGATTTCTTCACCGACACGCTCTGGACGCCGTTGTTTGCCAATCCACATTTCGGCATTCTGCCGCTGGTAACCGGGACCCTGGTCACGACGGTGGTCGCCCTGGCGGTCGCCCTGCCCATAGGCACTATCGCTTCAATATACTTGAGCGAGTTTGCGCCCCCGGTTGTGCGCGAGACCATCAAGCCCGCCCTCGAACTGCTCAGCGCGGTGCCCACGGTCGTTTATGGTTATTTTGCGTTGTTGTTCGTTGCGCCTCTCCTGCAAAAGATCATCCCGGGCCTGCCGACTTTTAACATGCTCAGCGCCGGAATCGTGATGGGGATCATGATCATCCCGTATGTCAGCTCGCTGAGCGAAGACGCCATGCGCGCCGTACCAATGTCACTTCGCGAGGGGTCCTACGCGATGGGGGCTAACAAGATCATCACAGCGCTCAAGGTGGTCTATCCTGCCGCCTTCTCAGGCATCGTTTCTTCTTACATTCTGGCCATCTCGCGCGCCATCGGCGAGACCATGATCGTAGCGATCGCGGCAGGAATGCAGCCCAATCTCACGTTGGACCCGACACAGCCGGCCGCTACGATCACCGCCTTCATCGTCCAGGTAAGCCTCGGCGACCTGCCCCATGGGAGCATCGGATACCAGTCCATATTCGCCGCGGGCCTAATCCTGTTCCTCATGACTTTATTCTTCAACATAGTTGGGTACGTCCTCAGGAAGCGGTTCAGGGAGGTGTACTAACATGGACGACCTAAGCAGAATCATCTCCCGCCGCAAGCGGCAGGACTTTGTTTTCAACATCGTGGGCATCGCTTGCCTGCTGGTCGGGATCGTGACTCTCATTGCGCTGATTGGAGACCTGGCGATTGACGGGCTTGGGCGCATTGATTGGCAGTTTCTTACGTCCTTCCCTTCGCGCTTCGCCTCACAGTCCGGAATCCTATCGTCGTGGGTCGGCACTCTGCTGGTCATATTCGTGACCGCGTTCACCGCGGTGCCATTGGGGATAGCCGCAGGCGTTTACCTCGAGGAGTACGCCCGCAAAAACAGAATCACAAACCTGATAGAGATTAACATAGCGAACCTGGCCGGGGTGCCCTCGATAATTTATGGGCTGATGGCGCTGGGGCTGCTGGTTTACATGTTAGGCCTGGGGCAGAGCGTGCTCGCGGGTGGGCTCACGCTGGCATTCTTAATCCTCCCGATCGTCATCGTCGCGACCCGTGAAGCTTCACGGACCATCCCACAGAGCATCCGCGACGGGGCTTACGCGCTCGGTTCCACCAAGTGGCAAGTCGTCCGGCACCACCTGCTGCCATATTCCATGGGCGGGATCATGACCGGCGTCATCATAGCGTTGTCTCGCGCAATAGGGGAAACCGCTCCGTTGATCACGATCGGCGCCCTGACTTTCATAGCTTTCTTGCCGCCTGCTCCGCTTCAGACGCAGCCTCCCTTTGTCTCGTCCGACTGGTTGTGGTCGCCTTTCTCGGTGCTGCCAATACAAATGTTCAATTGGGTTTCTCGACCCGAGAAGGAATTCGAAACCAACGCTGCCGGCGCAGGTCTGGTCCTGGTTGTGATGACCCTGTCGCTAAACGCCGTAGCAATCTTCGTTCGTTATAGAGTGAGAAGGCGGATCAAGTGGTAAGAAAGCCGGGCATGAATACCAATCTCACTTCGAACCCGGGCGAGCCCGCTCAGCCTTCAGCGCCAAACGGGAGTACCTTCGCCCACCAGTCGCCGAGAGCGAACACTGGTATTGGGCGCTCGGCGACCCCTCTGAAAGCCGAAGTCAAAAACCTGAGCTTCTATTATGGCAGCGCTCAGGCACTGAACAACATCAACCTGACTTTCCGTGCAAACCTTGTAACGGCAATCATTGGTCCGTCTGGCTGCGGCAAGTCCACGCTTTTGCGGTGCTTCAACCGAATGCACGACCTCTATCCGGAGACGCGATACGACGGCAAGATCATTCTGCACCCCAGTGGAATTAACGTTATTGGGCCCGAGACTGATCCGATCGAGATGCGCATGCGGGTAAGCATGGTATTTCAGAAGCCGAATGCGTTTCCAAAATCCATCTTCGAGAATGTGGCATTCGGACCTCGGCTGAAGGGAGAGCAAAAGGCGTCGCTTCCAGAGAAAGTTGAAAGCGCGTTGCGCGCCGCCGCGCTATGGGACGAGGTGAAAGACCGACTGCGCGACTCGGCATACACGCTCTCCGGGGGGCAGCAGCAGCGGCTTTGCATTGCGCGGGCGCTTGCGACTGACCCGGAGATACTCCTGTTCGACGAGCCCACTTCCGCCCTGGACCCCATAGCAACTTCTAAGATCGAAGAACTAATCTCGGTCCTGAAAGAGCAGGTGACGATCATAATCGTCACACATAATCTTCAGCAGGCTTCGCGCGTGGCTGACTACACGGCGTTCATGTATCTTGGCGAGTTGATCGAAACCGACCGAACCGAGAAAATATTCGAAACCCCGGCAAACACACTTACCAACGAATACATAACGGGCGCGTTCGGCTAGACAGAAATGAGCAATGGCTTTAAGCGAAGCAGCGCGGCACAGGCTGATCTGGGGGTGGCTGCGGTTGTTCCTGGGATGGTTACAGATGTCATTAGTCGCGGCGAGTATTGGGGCGCTGCTGGCCGCCGGCCTTCAACCGATAACCTATGTCTTTGTCGCTGCAGCTACAGTTGCAACGGTCGCGAGTCGCTTGCTCTACCGTGGCCGGCCAGACCCGAGAGTACGGAATAGCTGGAGGGCAAACTGCGATACCATGGACGAACCGCCAAAGCCGCAAGAAGAGACGACCATGCAGAGTACAAGCATAGCTCCGGGGTTAAGCGCACCGCGACCGCGTGGGGAGCGAACCGCGGTCAGCGAGACAGCCCCGGTACAGGGGCAGCAAACAAAAATCAGTATCCAGGGGCTGAGTTTCTTTTATGGCCGGGTCCTGGCGCTCAAGAACATCTCGCTCGTGATTCCTCCCAACAAGGTTACGGCATTTATCGGCCCTTCGGGATGTGGCAAGTCGACGCTGATAAGAACGCTAAACCGGATGAACGACGTGATCCCCGGCACGCGAGTGGTGGGAAGAGTGGAACTAGACGGCGAAGACATCTACGCGCCGGGTATCGACATAGTCTCACTGCGTCGGCGCGTCGGGATGGTCTTTCAAAAGCCCAACCCGTTCCCGCGTTCGATCTTTGATAACGTGGCGTATGGGCTTAAGATTAACCGGATGTCGCATTCCAAGTCAGAGCTGGCGGATCGAGTTGAAGCGAGCTTGAGGGCGGCTGCGCTTTGGGATGAAGTGAAAGACCGGCTGAAGGAATCGGCGTTCGGGCTGTCGGGCGGGCAGCAACAACGAGTTTGTATCGCGCGAGCCCTCGCAGTCGAGCCTGACGTAGTGCTGATGGATGAGCCCACCTCAGCGCTTGACCCCAGAGCGACCCAGAAGATCGAAGAGCTGATCTCCGACTTGAAAGAGAGATACACAATCGTCACCGTGACTCACAATATGCAACAGGCCGCGCGAGTGTCGGAGCTGACCGCGTTCTTCTGGCTCGGTGACTTGATCGAGTTCAACACGACAGAAAAGATTTTCACCAAGCCGGATAACAAGATGACTGAGGACTACATCACAGGAAGGTTTGGATAGGAATGGTTCCGGGTTCTGAGTTCGCTGTTCCGGGTTTTTCGGTGATTCGAAAGGTCTGAACAACGAACTAGAAACCCGAAGCTAGAAACGCGAAACCAACCATGCACAAACGACTAATTGAAGACAGCCTCGATTCGTTGCGCGACAAGCTGCTGATCATGGCCGGCGCGGCCGAAAAGGCCATTATGCTTTCGATCCGTGCGTTGATCGAGCGGGACTCCGACTTGGCCGACCGAGTCATCCGCGAAGACGATGCCATCGACCAGATGGAACTCGAGATCGATCAGATGTGCGTGGACGTGTTAGTTCTCAAGCAGCCCGCCGCGTCCGATCTGCGTTTCGTCGTCTCGGTCGCGAGGACCGCGCCCACCGTCGAGCGCATAGCCGATCACGCGGTCAACATCGCCAAGCATACGTTGTCGCTAAACCGGGAGCCGCAGCTCGAGCTGGGCGTGGATCTGTCGGGAATGGCCAGGGTGATTCAGGAGATGCTTGTTGCCGGGCTTGAGGCTTTCACCTCCGGGGACCCGGAGCGCGCGCAGGCCACGATTGCGAGAGACGACGAGGTAGATACGCTCTACGACCAACTCGTAGAGAAAGTGATCGAAGTGATGAAGCGCGACTCGGCAAACGTCGAGCGGGGAGCGCAGTGGCTTTCAGTCCTCAAGCACCTCGAGCGCATAGCGGATTATGTGACCAATATATGCGAACAGATAGTCTACATGGCACGCGGTCAGGTGATAAAACACTCGATATGGTAGCCAGTATCGAAGAGACTCGAACTCGCAGCATCGTCATCGTCGAGGACGACGAAGACATCGCGGAGTCGATTCGCTACAACCTCGAACGCGAGGGCTTTCGAGTTCGAGTCGCGGCGACCGGCGAAGATGCGCTCAGCCTGATTTTGGACCGCCCGCCGAGTCTTATCCTTCTCGACTTGAACCTGCCGCACATGAGCGGATTCGAGATGTGCCGCCGATTGCGCGCCGAAGCGCCGACCGCGCGAGTTCCGATCCTGATACTCACCGCCCGCACCGACGAAGCGGACAAAGTGCTGGGTTTGAACATCGGCGCGGATGACTACATCACCAAGCCGTTTGGAATGCGCGAGCTTGTAGCGCGTGTGAACGCCGTGCTGCGGCGCGCCGACGGGCTGGAAACCGAACGTCCGATCTACGACAACGGGGAGCTGACGATCGATCAGGCGACTTTCAGCGTGCGCTTCAAGGGCCGGGAGATCAGGCTTACGCGCAAGGAGTTTGCGCTGCTGTCCGAGCTCGCCCGAAACCAGGGCCGGGTGATGACTCGTGAGACGCTGCTCGATCGAGTGTGGAGCATGTCTTACTACGGGGACTCGCGTACCCTCGACGTGCACATTCGGCGCTTGCGCCAGAAGCTCGGCGAGTCGTCGCTGATCGAAACCGTGACAGGCATAGGGTACCGCTTGCTTGACAGCAGAAAGAGCGGTGGTCAGTAGTCGATAGTCAGTAGTCCGTCGTCCGTAGTCCCTAGTTTGAGCGAATCTGATCACGGCGTCTACTTTCTGATCATCGGCCACGGACTACGGACCACTGTCTATTGACTACGAGCGACAGACCTCCTTATGAAAGACCTCGAACGACGCGTATGGCTGATGACCTTCACGGCGTTGTTGACCTTCTTAGTCTACGAGACAATCAAGACGCTGCTGTTCCCGCACATGTCGGTCGTCGGCTCGCACGTGATCACTGTGATAGTGGTGTCGGTGATGACGTTTTTTGTGTCCCGCTACGCGCTGAGCCGTTACAGCGGCGCGCTCGCCGAGATCGAACGGCAAACCGAGATGTCAGAAGAAACCAACCGTCTTTTGTCGGCTGTGCTCGCGACAATGCGTGAGGGAGTAATCATCGTAAACTCGGACACGCGCATCGTTCTGTACAACGCCGCCGCCGCCGCGATCTTCAAGCTGCCGAAGGAGCTGGCCGGCGAAACGACAGGCGCCGCGCGCAGCTTTGCCGGGAATGAAAAAGCCGACTCTGAACCAGCCGCGAAGCAAGAGTCATTACCTCGCCCCTACCGGCCTCACGCAGCCCTGCCGCAGCAGCGCCTGGTCGACGCCACGCGCGACCCGGCCATCAACGGCGCGTTCAGGCGCGCGCTTGAAGAGAAGACTTCAGTCGAAGTCCGCGCGGAGATGGCGGACTTCGAGGGCCGAAGCTTCCACCTCAACGTTGCGCCGCTCGGGCCGCGTCTTGCCGTTGGAGTCTTCTTCGACATCACTCAACTCGAGCGGCTCGAACGCATCCGCAGAGAGTTCTTTGCGAATCTATCCCACGAACTGCGCACGCCGCTAACCGCGATCCTCGCTTACTCCGAGACGCTGTTGGGCGGAGCGATGGACGACCGGGAGAACAACACACGATTCGTCGAGACGCTTCACAAGCACGCCGCGCGCATGAGCGAGTTGATCTCGGACATCTCGGACTTGTCGGCCATCGAATCCGGCCAGGTCAAACTCGCACCCGGACCGATCCGGCTCAAAAACATCGTCGCCGAAGTGATCGCATTGCTCGAAGCTCGCCGAACTGGCTGCAACGTGTCGTTCAGTGCGTCGATCTCCGAGCACCTTGTCGTTCAAGCGGATCGCACCCGACTCGAACAGGTTCTTTACAACCTCCTGGACAACGCGGTGAAGTTCAACAAACCGGGCGGCGCGGTCACTGTGACGGCTGAACCGGGCAATGACAAGGTGGCTATCCACATCGAAGACACGGGCTCGGGAATAGCAGCGGCAGACCTGCCTCGCGTCTTCGAGCGGTTGTATCGCGCCGACAAGTCCCGCTCGCAGACGACCGAGGGAACGGGGCTGGGACTTGCCATCGTCAAACATCTGGTTCATGCGCACGGCGGAGCGGTCTCCGCTACGAGCGAGCTCGGCCGGGGCTCGCGTTTCACGTTCACGCTGCCGGCCGCCCCGCGCCAGGAGACAACCGCTCAGGATGCGAACGCGGCGTTCAACAACTTTCAAAGTTCATATTGATTTAATAGAAGCTTCATTTTCTTCTTACGCAAGGGCGCTATCCTCGGATCAGCAGTTGAACTTCCTTCCTTGTAGGTAGATCGAAACTACGCGCGCCGATCGCGATGGCCGTTTTCGGCGCGCGGCTGTTGAGCCCTGGCGGTGGAACAAGCTCGCACCCCGCGTCGAGCTTGTTCCACACTTGTTCATGTGGAGGCGACCGGTGGAGAAGGCGACCGTCAATCGTCAGCTGCTAAAGCGCAAGGCTGACACCTTAAGCG
>JBASRN010000087.1:0-6856 GCA_049273855.1 Blastocatellia bacterium | reverse complement strand
CTTGAAACGAATCGCAGGGTTCAATCGCCGTCGGAGAAGATCATCGCTCCACCGAACACGCTGCTGCCCTATCAAATCCCAACCGTCTCGGGTAAGAACCAGCAGTTTCCTAAATGGTATCGCGAGTACGCCTCGCTGATCGAGCCGCAGCCCAATATGAGTCACGTCGTCTTCGACCAGTACCGCTCCCTCTTCTTCGACCTGCTGAACGTAAAGTATGTGATGACTCACGCAACAGCGCCGCCGCTCAAAGGATACGATTTCGTCGCGAGCGCCGAAGGCGTTTCGATCTATGAGAACAAGCACGCGCTCCCGCGCGCATTCTTCGTCTCCGATGTTATCGACGCCTCAAGTCACGAAGAGGCGATCAGCGTGTTGCAAGCCGCGCACTTCGAACCACGTACAACCGCGGTCGTTGAGGGCGCGGGATCAGCTCTTGCCGCGCTTCGCCGGAAAGCCTACGAGGTAGAGCTCATCATCAATCAACCGAGTTCGGGCTCAGCCCGGATCGTTGAGGACAAGCGCAATCGGGTGGTTATTGAGACCGACAACCAGAACGCTGAAATGTTGGTGCTCAGCGACAACTACTATCCGGGTTGGAAGGCCTTTGTGGACGGCGAACCCGCAACGATCTATCAATCCAACTGCACGATGCGAGCGGTAGCCGTACCCGCAGGCCGTCATCTGGTATCATTTGTTTTCGCGCCGCTGACGTTGAGAGTCGCCGCATACGCCAGCGTCATTGCGGCGGTGCTTACACTCATCTCCCTTGTGTTTCGGTTCGGCAAGCGAAACACGGATTCTCACCCGGAGTAACCGCGATTTACGGAAAGATCAAGAAGACCATAAAGCACACGCTGATCTTCGGCATCGGCAGCGTGGTCAACAGCGCGTTCGGGCTCGTGCTTGTGCCCGTCTACAGCAAATACCTTCGAGCGAACGAGTTCGGCGTGCTGGCGTTGCTGACCGTCACCTTGACGCTTGTAACGATCGTTCTGAAGTTCGGGCTGAATCACGCCTTCTTCCGTCACTACTACGATACCGAGGACGAGACTGATAGACGCCGTATTGTCGGTTCGGCTCTGGTGTTTCTCACCTTATCATCCGCCGCGTTGGTGGCGATTCTTTATGTGTTCGCGCCGCAAGTCTCAGCGGCGGTGTTCAGCGGTGAAAAGCCACGCGCCGATCTGCTGCGATTCATTTTCCTCATAAGCTTCTTTGAAGTGATGACCCTGGTCCCGGACGCGATTCTGCGAGCCAAGTTCAAGTCGGCGCAATACTCGACAATCAACATCATCGCCTTTTTCTTCCAGGTCGGTTTGATCAGCTATCTGGTGATTGGCGTTGACTCAAGCGTGCAAAGCGTGTTGATCGGCCGGCTGGCCGGCGCGGTGTTCGAGGCGGCGATCTTTTTTCTGATGGTGCGCCGCGATTTGAGCATCAGCTTTTCGTTCCCTGAGCTTCGGGGAATGCTGGCCTTCGGGATTCCGCTGATCTTCGGCCAGATCGCGTTCCATCTGTTCATCATGATCGACCGGTTCTTTCTCGAAAGGTATGCTACCGAACGCGAGCTTGGCGCGTACGCGATGGCCAACACGCTGGTATCGGTGGTGACGATCCTTGTCACGGTGCCGTTCAGTCAGGTATGGACCGTCATGCGGTTCTCGGTAATGAATGAAGAAGGCGCGGAGGAGTACTACTCGCGAGTGCTGACCTACATCGTGTTTGTGAGCATGTTTCTTGCGCTCGGGGTGGCGGCGGTCGCCGGGGATGGGCTTCTGTTGTTTGCGTTGAAGAGCTACTGGTCGGCGGCTGCGATCATCCCGCTCTTGGCGATGGCAGCGGTGATGGACTGCGCGTCGCGAGTGCTCAACATTGGCACCACGCTCAAGAGGCGAACTATCTTCGCGCCGCTTGTGATCCTCGCGGCCTTGATCGTGAATGCCGGTTTGAACCTGGTCCTGATACCTCGTTATGGATCGATGGGTGCGACCGTAGCGACGCTTATTTCCTACGGCGTCTTTTGCGCGCTCCGATTCTGGTCCTCCAACCTCTTCGTCAAGATCCGATACGAGTGGGGCCGGGTGTTCACGATCGCGACGCTGGGGGCGACCGCAGTAGCAGTCTTTTACGCAATCGACTCGCTGCGGGGTCCGTCGCCCGGGCGGGGGAGGCTGTTGTTGACGGTAGGAATCAAGGTTTCGCTTGCTCTGTCATTTCCATTGCTGCTGGTTGCGCTCCGGTTCTTCGACGAGCGCGAGCGTCGCAAAGTCGGTGAGATATGGCGGAGTCTTCCCGCGATTGCGCGCCGCGGACGCGTCAGCGAGAGCGCGATCATCCTTCTGATTTCAACGGGAGTAGTTGCGTTGATTGCGTATCTGATGTTGATGGCGTGAGTCGTGGTTCATAAGTGTCAGATACGCTTACCTGGTATCCGGTGAATGTGCTGTTTCCTTGACTGACCAGCCGGACACGCCTGTTGATTATATATGCGTTTTGACGCGATAGTGATGGTCAACGACGTAATCGGCGTTTTCGCAATTCGCGGCTTACTCGCACAACGCTTACCGGCGCGTGGACGCTGACGGCGCGCCTTTCTTTGATTTGCTTAGCAGCGCTCTCGGCCGACGCGATAATAGCGTCGTCAACGAACTTTACAAGTTGGTCGGCGTCCTTGTAGCTCACCGTCGGCTGAATCCAGAAGTACCGCCGCTGGAGATCCGAGAACATCGCAAACACCTCGTGCCCAGACTGAATGATGGGTAGAACCGGAACCATTAGATCGGGAATGGTGGCTTGCAATTCCAGAGGAACTGAACTCGCTTTGGTCAAGTCAACGACGATGAACTCAGACATCCCGGCGATGAAGCGCACGGTGTCGCTAATTTCGCGGTCAGCCGGCGAGGGAAAATCGAAGATCACCGCTATTTTGCCTCGTTCCCCCAGAGCCTTCGCCAATCGATCCAAAACTCTTTTTCGTCGCGGCAGAAATCTTCCCAGGATGAGGACGACACGTTTGGTTGTGGCAGCCAGCAGCTTGCCCACTGATCCCGGCTCGTCCACGATGTTGTGAAATTGCGCTACGCGGATGTCGTCGGCTTCCGTGAACTTGATCATCTCACCCGGGCGTCGCTCCCAGGCAACGTGCACATCGACAAATAATCCGCGTTGGTCGGTCTTGGCGTCAGTCTTGACTCGACGAATGAACGTTCCAAAGACATGAGCTCCCTGAAGCTTCGTTCCCAGCAACGACGTCTCATCAAGAATCGCATCGCCGAGGATTGCCCCTGTTAAATCGGCGCCATCGAAACAAGTCTTTGTCAGATTGGCCTGAGAGAGTGTTGCCTCAATCATCCTGGCTCTTGTGAAATTGGCCTCGCGCAAGTCCGCGTGCGCCAGGTAGGTTCCCTCAAGACAGGTCGCTCCGCGGAAATCACCTTGATAGAGCGTTGCGCCACGGCAGTTAGCGCCGCTCAAATTCGCTTTCTCCGCATGAACCGAAGACATCTCTGCGGAGATAAGATCCGCGCGCTTCAATGAGGCGCGCTCAAGGTGTACACCGGCAAGATCGGCGCGCCGGAGAACTGCATCATCAAGCAGTGCCCGCGTCAGGTTAAACCTTCTCAAGAACCCGCCTACGAGTATTAGACCTCTCAGATCAGGTACGACTCGTGGATGTCGCTGCCGCCACTGGTTCCAGAAATGTGGCGTCCGTCGCCGCAGCGATTCCTTGAGGATCTGCAGATGCTCCTCGTTTCCGGGGAACACCGGCTTACCAGTTGATCGCCGAGTACCAGGAGAAGTCGAGCTTTTGGCACTGCGTCGTTCCTTCATAAGTAGAACCTCGCTGGTCCTGAGGTTGAAGAGTCCCTCAGCAGGCTGCTGAGAAACTAACCCATCGCCACTAAGCCAGGAAGGCACCAAGGAACACAAAGCCCCCAACATATTGCTATCACCGACCTGGTGCGGCTTCGTGTCTTTGTGCCCTGGTGGCGCCCTCCCTCTTTCAGCAGTCTGCCAGGCTTCAAGCCACCTCCGATTTTCGACAGCCGAAGCAACAGCGTGGACGTTTTACTCCAGGTTGTCATCGAATCCCTCACAACGTGGTAGGTGAATTGACCACGGATTTGGCGGGTCAGACGGATTCTCACAGATCAGATCCGCGCAAATCCGTCTAATCCGCCTAATCCGTGGTCCATCGAACCAATTTCGAACTTCCAACACACATTTAGGACATCTATTACAAGTGTCATCAGAAGGCGAGATGAAGCTGATCGCGACACTGAGCGCGAGAGGCTGGGAGTCACTGCCCTACACGCCTGACCTTTTGTACGGCTTATACGGCGTCTGGAAAGCAAAGCCTCATGCCTGCGTTGGCAAGCTTATCTCAGGTGCGACATATGCCTCCGCGACACACGGCCATTTGCGAATAAGATCGACGTAATCAGCAGGCGATTCGCCCGGCGGCAGAATCACATGGACATAGCGTTGTAACTCCCGTTCGGGCTTCGAAAGCTTTGACGGGTCGGTCCTGGCGAGGGTCGGCACCTTATACACGATTCTGCTGTTCTTGGGCAGATCGCCACGTGGTGTAAACTTCTCGCCAGAGTCCGACTCGAAGACGCGGCGGCGCTGATCAAGCTTCCATCCGGGCTTCAATTTCAAATCCACAGGAATCCTGATCTTGCTATCTGAGGGCAACGTCACCGGTGGAATCATCTCAGCACCATCCAGATCAGACTTTCTTCATCGCCAACGGGAGATTCGGCAGCGGGCCAATGTGCTGCGTCAACGGCACGCCTGGACCGGGTTCTTGTGGCGTGCCGGTAGTCATAAGGATCTTTCTCACGTTCTCTGGGGTGAGTGGCGAGCCATTCTTGGCCTTCGCCCGGCCTTGAAGACACGCGACGGCTCCAGTGATGATCGGTGAAGCGCTTGAAGTGCCGGAGAATCGAAGCGTGTACCAGGAGTTCTCTGAAGCGCCGCCTTGTGCGTCACCATATCCCAGCGTCGTAACATGCCAACCCCAGCCTTGGACGTTGACGATTTTACCATAGTTCGAAAAGAAGATGCGCGAACGAGGTACGCCGAGCGAGGCGTACGAGGGGAGCGCCGCTCCGAATCCATCAAAGTCAACGTGATTGGCCGGAGGAACACCCGCGCCTACTACGATCGCGCCGCTGTCTTTTTGCAAACCGGTTCCATTAAAGATCGCCAGCTCGAAGTTCTCATCTCCGTTGCCCGCCGCTTCAACGACGGTAATCCCCTTGGCGGTGGCTGCAACAATGGCAGAAAAGATGTCGCCCCAGAACTGCATAGCAACGAATTTTCCGTTTGGCCCGGTGGCCTGCAACTCGATGAGGATTGCGTCCCCGGCCTTCAGGACACTCGTCGCGTTGTTGATTGCAGCGGCCGTATTGAACACGCCGCCGACCACAGCCGAATGAACGACGGCCTTCGCCTGGTGGCTGATGCCGACTGTCCCTTTGTTGTTGGGTATTGAGATCATCTCGCCCAGCACCGCGGTGCCGTGGTTTCTCCAGCCCAGATCATCAATCACGGCGCCGCCTATGAGTTGAATGCCCGAAGGCAAGTCTTCGTGCTTTCGGTTCCAGTTGCCTTCGATATCGCAGATCGTTATCCCCTTGCCTTTCGCTCCGGCGAGGCTCCATACTTCGGCGGCTCCGATGCCGTTGGGGGGCGCGTAAAGATAGCCCTGTGCCGGTTCGAAGTTGCGGCTTCCGGGTGCGTCACCGGCAGGCATCGCGGGCACAGGACGCGGTGCGACGTACGCTTTCCAGACCGCCTCCTTCCGGTCAAGCTCCTTTGCGATCTTTGCGGCATCGCGGCTGTTCTTTGGAACGACCTGGACAAAACCGCTTTGAATGAACTGAGTGTCCATTCCTTTGTCCTTGAACTTGTCAGGGTTGGGCTCCGGAGGCAAGGTCGCCGCGATTTCAACCCGCGACCGAACCTCGGCCGATTTCTGGCCGAAATGCGAGCGTATGGCCGCGACATCATACTTTGCCAAAACCTCGTTAAGCTTCTCCGACTGCGGAGCGGCAGCGGCAGGCGCCGCAAATCTCGACGCTGTGAACGCAACAGGGCTCTCGTAACGCAGTTCGACCACGACGTAATCAGGCACGTCCGGCGCTTCAAACCTGGTGCCGACAAACCCCTCTTTGGTCTGCTGGCCTGTTTGTCCCTTGGCTTTCTGTTTTTTTGGCATATCGATTCTCCTTCAATAGATTCCGTTCTCTTACCTGGAATAGACGGAACTTCGTCATGCCATGATGCAGAACTTTTTGAATGGTGCGGTTTTTCCCCGCTAGTGAGGTGTTAGCAGAAGGCGGTTGCCGCTCGACGCCACGCCAGGACAGCTCGGATTCCTTTAGTCCAGTTTTTAATCGCGGCAACCTATTTCAGTCCCAGTGCCTCGCCAGCGTTCAGAAGGCGAATCGCCTCCTGCAGGCGCCGAGCTTTCGTTTCCTCGTGCCTGGCGGACTCAATCCAGCCGAGATACCGTCGGCGGTGTGAGGGCGCAAGCGCTTCAAAGTGGCGCAATGCTGCCGGATGTTTCCTCAGCGCCGTCTGTATGTAGGCTGGAACCTTCGAGGGCATTTTGAACCGTGGCGGCCGCGGACCATAGCTGCGGTCCGTCGGGGCTCGATCGATCCCTGCCGGCTTCAATCTCCCACTGGCTTTGAGTGCCGCGTAACGTTTGCGGTTTGTGGTCGACCATCGGCTGTCCGCTCGCCGCGGCGTAAACTTGCGCGCGTAGCGTCGGTCATCCAGGCGCTTGACCAGACTGTCCACCCAACCAAAGCACAGTGCTTCGTCGAGCGCATCCTTGTAG
>JBASRN010000085.1:0-50302 GCA_049273855.1 Blastocatellia bacterium | reverse complement strand
GGCCCGGAGCGGACGGCCGTCCGCGACGGTTGGGCTGCGGTCGGGATCACCGTCTGAGCAGAAAGAGAGAGGAGCCTAAGTGCGTATCCAATTCGCCCAAGAAGGTGGCGTCGGCTACTTTCCCGCCTTAAGCAAGCCGGTCACGATCGAAGTCGATCGTTTGGACGCCGGGGAGGCCGAGGACCTGAAGCGGCTCGTCAAGGCTGCTCATTTCTTCGACCTGCCCGTCGCGATCGGCACACCGGCCCCGGGGTCGGCCGACTATCAGCATTACACCCTCACCATCGAGGACGGTGCGCGGCGTCATTCTGTCCGGATTCTCGTGCCTGTCGAGAACAAAGCCATCCAGGATCTTGTCAGCGCGGTCCAGATGCAGGTCAAGGCCGCCCGGGCCGCAAGCCGTCGCCCCCCGGCCGACCCGACGGGCGGCAGACCGCCTTAGTGAAACCCCCGGGGAAAACAAAGGTGGGGAAACAAACAGTCTCTCGCGCCCCGCATCCACGGGGCGGGTTAACCCTGTCGGTGGGCGGGATTGCGTAGCCAGATTCTACGGAAAGGGGTCGAAATCATCGTGACTACAAACAAGCCGATTCGATTCGTTTTCTTCGACATTGGCGGCACACTTGGGGAACGTGATCCAACAACCGGAAAGTTGATCCCTTTTCCCACTAGTGCCAACCTACTGACCGCCGTGCGCGACGTCATCGGTCTGCGCATCGGCGTAATTACCACGTTGGGGACTCTCAGCAATAGTCAGGGCCACGCTTTGCTGGAACAGGCCGGCTTAGCTGGTTTCCTAGATCCCCAGGGTTTCGTCTCGGAACACGATGTGGGTGAGGTCGCCAAGCCACATCTCGCAATCTACGAGTTCGCCGCGCACAAAGTGGGCGTACCTATCGAAAACTGCCTCTATGTCGGAGAAAACTTGATTGAAATCATGGGCGCCTTGGCCGCTGGCATGAATGTGGTCCTCAAACCTTGCCCACCCGGCCGCGATCTGCCGATCTAAACATCAGTACCGTTATCTGTTCGAGAGAGACTAGCCGGCCAACAGGCGTATGAACCCGACCGGAATATGCCCGCGAATTATCGTCAACCGAAATCAAGGTCTTCTCCGCCGGGCACATTTCGGCGGGTTATCCTGGTCGTTAACAGGAAGAAGTTCGACTCAGACTACACACAATTCACTCGCCCAGCTTTTCAAGCGCTTGTTCCAATGACACCCTAACCTGAATCGATTCTTCCACGTCCGTTCTGCGCTTCAATGCATCTACTGAAGACGGATCACTCAGGTTTGCCAAAGCTTTCACAACTGCACTACGCACCGATGCTTCGCTGTCATCGAGCGCCGCTACAAGCCCCGATAACATTCGCGGATCCCGATTGCCTTCGATGCACATTCGAGACAAGTCTTCGGCCGCACGTTTGCGCGCGAAAGGTGAGATGTCTGCCAAGGATTCAATTAAGTTGAACAGACGGGCGTCTTTCGAGACAGGCGGGCTCGCTTTGTCTTCTGAGGGGGGCTCGTAACCACGCCGCTTCAGATAGAGCTTCTCGTTGCGGCTCAAAGCTCGTTCGCCGTTAAGCCACCACATCACGGCGATGATGATGAGAACGAACAGGATAAGAAAAAACATTGTCGCTCGAGGATTGAGGATAGAGGATAGAGGATCGCGAAATTCGGATTAGTTACCCGCGAATCGACCGGTATCTTCAATCATCGAATCTCTATCCTCTATACCCTCACCCGTTTTTCCCGCGTCGCTTCTTGTCTTTTTCCTTAGTGGACGGAGGCTCGGACGGAACGCGTTCCCACACCTGACGCGGGCGACTGGTTTTCGGCGCAACGTGATCCGTTCGAGATACACCGCCGCCGTCTTGCTCTTCCATCTTCGGAGAAGGCTTGCGTGCGGGTTCTTTGGGAGGAGGCTCCGGTTCGGGGGTGTCCTCCTGCGCCGCGCTCTTGGCCTTGTCCGCCGTGTCGTCGCTTGCCTTCGCCGCAGCCTCGTCGGCTTGAGCACTGCGAAGCGCGCGTTCGGCCTCTCCGCGTTTGGCTATCACTTCCTTGTCGGGAGGCCCGCCCTTCGGGAATTGATCGTTGGGCTTGTCCTTGAGAAACTTGTCCATGAACTGGATCCACATAGGCAGAGCCGCAACCGAACCGGCTTCCTTATTGCCCAGCGACTTCTTTAACCCCGGATACCCGATCCACACCCCCGTCGTGTAGGTCGGCGTATACCCGATAAACCACGCGTCGGTGAAATCGTTCACCGTGCCGGTCTTCCCGCAGATCATGCGCTTGGCCAGCTCCTTGTTGCTCATGATCGAGCCGGCCGTCCCGCCGGTTACCGCAGCCCGCATCATGTTTTGCATCTGCGAAGCGACGTAGGAGGAAATGGCTTTCGTAGATTTAGGCTCCCACTCCTTCTCGACGTTGCCTTCGGAATCGGTGACGCGTTTGATCAAATGAGGAGTGACTCGCACGCCCATGTTCGAGAATGCCGAGTAGGCGCTGGTCATGTCGATCAGCGGCTCTTCGGTTGCGCCGAGCGCCGAAGGCAGAACGCGCTTCATCGGGTTGGGCAACCCTAACCGCTTGACGATGTCGGCGCCTTTGTCCACTCCTACAACTGAAAGCAATCGAACCGCGACAACGTTTATCGAGTGCTGAAGCGCGTTTCGAAGCGGCATCATCCCGCCTCCCGACGAGCCGTCGTAGTTTGCAGGCGACCAGCCGGTCACCGGATCGACAAACGGCTCGGCGCTCACAATCGAGTCAGGTGTGAAGCCGTTCTCGATCGCCGCGGCGTAGATAAACGGCTTGAAGGTCGAGCCGGTCTGGCGTTCGGCTTGAGTCGCGTTGTTGAACTTGCGGGTGGCGAAGTCGTAGCCGCCTACCATCGCTTTCACATCGCCGGTCTTTGATTCGAGGCACACCAGCGCGCCGTCCACCGACGGTAACTGGTCGAGCATAACTTCGAGCAGCTTCTTGTCGTTGTCGGCCTTGACCACTTTGAAGACCGCGAGGTCGCCGCGACGCAGGAGCTTGGATGGAGGCCCGCCCGCCCACCGGGTCTGCGCTTCAGTGAGCGGCACCCTGTAGTCTCCGAACCTGGCTTCGGCGCCGGTGCCGCTCACGCTCATAATCAAACCGTATATGTATTCGCCGGCGACGTAGGAGCCCAGCCAGTCGGGGTGCGAATAGTGGTTGAGATCGTTTGCAAGCTTCTGGTCCAGCACGTTTGTGAGCTTGCCTCGCCACTTCTTGCCGTGCCGGTCCTGGTAGGAGTGCAATCCGCGCCGCACCGCGCGCACAGCTTCGCGCTGCGCCGCCGGGTCAATCGTCGTGTAGATGTTCATACCGCCGGTCTGCGTTTGATAGGTCCCGAAGGTTTCTTCGGATTCCTGCCGCACCTCTTCGACAAAGTAGCCGAAGATAGAGCTGTTGTTGCTCTGGGGCGGATTGACGTTCAGATTGATCCTCGACTGGCGGGCGCGGTTGTACTCGTCGTCGCTGATGTAGCCCTCCTCGCGCATCCGAAACAGGACCACGTTCCGCCGGTCGGCAGCGGCTTTCTCGTCTCGAGTCGGCGAGTAATAGCTCGGCGCCTTGGGCAAGCCGGCCAGCAGCGCGCACTCCTCGAGACTCAGATCCTTGAGCGACTTTGAGAAGTAGTACTGCGAGCCCGCTTCGAACCCGTAAGCTCCGCCGCCGAGAAAAATCTGGTTGCAGTACATCTCGAGGATCTGTTCCTTGGTGTAGTATCGCTCGATCTGCATCGCGATCAGAGCTTCTTTTATCTTTCTCGTGTAAGTCTTTTCCGGGGAAAGAAACAGCGCGCGGGCAAGCTGCTGAGTCAACGTGGAAGCGCCTTCGACTTTGCGACTCTTGGTCACGTTCTTAAACGCCGCCATCACGATACGAATCGGGTCTACGCCGATGTGCTGGTAGAAGCGGTCGTCCTCAATCGCAAAGATCGCGTTCTTCATGAGGTCCGGGATCTGGTCGTAGTTGACCGGGAGTCTTCGTTCGAGCGAGAACTCGCCAACAACCGTCTTACCATCGGCGGCCAGCACTCGGGTGACGAGGTTCGGCCTGTATTGAGCCAGCCCCGCAACCTCTTGCGCCTCTTGAGTCATGCTCGCTTGATAGGCGACCGTTGCTCCAAACATTATTCCGGCGATGACCGACAACGCTACCAGTGCGAGAAACGTATAGCGCCTGAAAAAGTCCTGTAGCCAGTTTGGAGAAAGCGCGATTCCACGCGACTGAAATAGTTTTCTGGATGGCATAGCTTTACCTCACTCAAGAACTCGCTACGATTACTGCTTTATTTGAATGACGAGAGGCAAACACTGCGTTCAAGCCTACCGCAGCGCCGCCGTCATTGTAAAGCAACGCCGCCTTCGGGTGCTGTCTTAATTGTGTGTTAACCGACGACTTAACGGTAGTGGGGTAATAATGTGTTGATGCCTGGTGCCGCCTCTCCGGCCACGAAGACACTAAGACACTAAGCCACTAAGCCGCACAAAGAAAAGCTCTGTGGAGCTTCGTGTCGTTGGTGACTCAGTGGCGAGACTCTTCTCAACACGCTATTGCACCACTACCCGCCTTCGATGCAGGTAGAGTCGGTTCGGTTGTCAGGCAGGTTAACACGCGACTCCAATTGGGACGAGCTGCCCCATTCCAATCACGTGTCTCCAGTTGCGAATCGCGATGCGAGGCACTATCTTGTTGTGCATCGCTTCCGCTAGCAGGCATTGGCTCCAGAGTCCCCAACGATTTGCTTCATCGAGAGTAAGGAATGCTATCTATCACGAGCGCTTCGTCAGACCCCAGACCCGGCGCAAGCGCTTCAAGTTCTACATCGGCGGCTTTGCTCTATTTCCTGGCGCTTGCCATGCCGGTGCTGATCGCTATCTGGTTTGTTCCCTGGTTCGTGACTCAGGACGGCCCGCTTCACGTGTACAACGCATATCTGTACTCCTCTTTATCGCGGGAGGATTCTCCGCTCGCGGAATTCTATACTCCGCGCGGCGGAGTGTTGCCTTATGTCGGAGTTTACAAACTGATGGCGGGGCTGATGTCGATCATCTCGGCGAGGGCGGCGGACCGGGTTTTGATGATGCTGACCTCGATCGGGTTCGCGTGCTCGGTCTTATGGCTGCGGTGGCGAGTCGCGGGATCGGAGGGGGTGCCGATCGTAGTACCGCTCGTCCTGCTTCTGGCCGTCAGCCACCTGTGGCTTCTGGGGCTCTACTCCTTTCTCCTGGGCGCCTCCGTGTTCTCAGTGATCCTCGGAATGTGGTGGGTCTGGCGCAACAAACTCACGGCGGGCCGAGCGGCGATAATTGGGGGACTTCTCACGCTCGGCTATCTCTTTCACATTATCAGCACCGGTATCTCCGTGTTTGCGCTGGTCGTACTGGCTGTGGCAACGCCAGGAACAAACTTGCGAAAGCGGCTGATCTGGAGCGCGGCGAGCGTCGTCCCCTCGATAATCCTTATGATCAGCTTCAGCGCCCTGGTAAATTCTTCGGGCGGCGGCGCCGTGGAGTGGATTGGCCTGACCGATCCGTTCTCAATTCAAAACTGGATTCAATATCTGCAGGTTCCAGACTTCATCTCATTCTCGTTCAAACAACCTCTGGGCGTACTGGCAGTTCCGACCGACTGCCCATTTGTCGACCAGAGCGCCGTCCGATATGCGATTCTGTGGCCAAGCCTCTGGGTGGTTGTCGGTTTGGTTCTGCTGTTGGGTTCAACGCTACAGATTCGCGCGAGCTCGGCGCGATTTCGTCAGAGCGAGTACCGCGGATGGATCCTGCTTGCGCTCTTTCTGTTTGCCGCCGCGCTCTTCGGGCCAAGCGCCGCCGGGCAGGGAAGCATACTGCGCGAACGTGTACTCCTGCTCGGGATGGTGACGCTTGTGCCGCTGATCAAGCCTCACCCGGAGACTTCGGCGGCACGAATCGGTGCGCTGTGTCTGGTGGTAGCTTTGTTGCTTCAGATCGCGTTTGTCCTTGATTACGCGCGTATCTCGAACAGGATTGCGGGCGAGGTTATGCAGGTCGCGCCGCATCTTGAAAGCAGTGAAAAGATCGCGCTCCTGGTCCCTGATCCTCGGACTCACTATGCCGTGAACCCTCTTCCCGGGATAGCCAATCAGTTGGGTGTTTGGAGGGAAGGCATCGTTTGGAACAACTATGGACCGGCCTACTATTATTTCCCGATCCAGTTCCGAAGCGACCAGGTCAGGGAGCGATGGAAGCGAGTGGACTCTCTGAATCAGTTGCTGCTCTCAGGCGAAGGCGAGACCGCCGCGAAGCAGAATCCGGAAGGATGGATTGCGGCATTTGGGTCAACACTCGAGCAAACTGACGTGCTGGTTGTCTGGGGAGCCGAGCCGTGGTTCGACGCGCTCTTCGAGAAGTGGTTTCAACCTCAGCCTTTGGTTGTACAAGGCGGGGCCCGGGCGTTCAGACGCAGATGAGCTGGGGGGGCTACTTTGCCGGATTCTGCGGAACCGTTGAGTCCGATGGCGAGATGCCGTTTGAGACCATGAGCTCGTCCGGCGACGGGGCGTTCCACGCGCGAGCTTCCTCCCTCAGCATCCCCAGCGCCGTGATCGTGAGCCCAAGAATCACGGGCCCGATGAATAAGCCGAGAAAACCGAACACGCTCACCCCACCAAACACAGCAAAGAAAATCAGCAGCGGATGCATCTGGACCCGGCCCTGAATCAAGATCGGCCTCAAGATGTTGTCTACCGTGCCGACCACAAGCGCGCCCCACGCCACCAGGATCAAGCCCTTCACCCAGCTGCCCGAGGCGACCAGGTAGATAGCGGCTGGGATCCAGACTACCGCCGTACCAACCAGCGGAATCAAAGCGAACACCGCCGCGACCACGCCCCAGAACAACGGTGAGTCGACGCCCAGGACCCACAGCGCAATCGCAACAAGCGCGCCCTGAACACCCGCAACGATAAGCCCGCCGTACACTGTTCCTAAAATAGTGTTTTCGATTCCGCTAAACAGCCGTTCAACTTGCTCGCTGTGAAGCGGAAGCAAGGCAGCCGCGCGTCTCCGAAGCGCGCGGCCTTCACGAAACAAGAAGAACAGGGTGAATAGCGTTATCGCCGAGTTCAGGATGAACGAGCCGAGCCCTCCGACTATTTTCCAGCCTCTTGAGACGAGGTCCGCGCTGAGGTCTTTCAGCCGATTGACTAACTCGGCACGAGCGTCGAAATGAGAAAGGTCCACGTATCTGCCGATCATTTGCAGAGGGCGTTCAAGCACTCCGGACAGGAATGCGCTGAACCCGCCGCTCTCGGTACTCTTTTGATCCAGCAGCGCATATAGATTAGTGACCTCTCGTTTCACGCCAAACAGCACCAGGGCCATCGGCACCACGAAAATGAGGATCACAAGCAGCGTCGTCACCAGAGCCGCAAGGCTCGGTTTCCGGATGCTGCGTTGAACCCGCGCATGCATGGGGTAGAAGACTATTGCGATAACGGTGGCTGAGAGGAGAGGGAAGATGAAAGGCTCGAACAGCAGGTAGCAAAGGAACAATGACACTGCGGCCAAAGCCAGCAGGAAGATCAGGGTTGAGCGCTTGGTGATCATTCTAGTGGAAGCAGGCTAGCGAGCTTACGCGACGGGGTGTTGGGCCTCGGGTTCCGGCTCACTTACGGTCTCCGGCAGCTCCTCCTTGTAGTCGCAGCCTTCCTCGCGGCATTGCAGGAGCCGGCTGCCGTTCTTGCTTGCTTTCTCGACAATGAATCGCGAGCCGCACTTGGGACACTCCTGAGCGATGGGCTTATCCCGCAGTGTGAACTTGCAAGCAGGGTAATTCCCACAGCCGTAAAACGCCCCGCGCTTGCTCCTCTTGACCACCAGTTCGCCGACGCCGCATTCCGGACAGCTCACACCTGTCGTTTCCTGTTTGATGTACTTGCAGGTTGGATAATTCGAGCAAGCGGTGAACGGCCCGTAGCGCCCCTGCTTGATGATCAGATGCTTGCCGCACTGGGGACACAACTCTTCGAGCACGACGTCGGGCGCCGAGATCTTTCCGCCCTTTT
Organism: Blastocatellia bacterium; assembly: GCA_049273855.1. GTDB lineage: Bacteria > Acidobacteriota > Blastocatellia > UBA7656 > UBA7656 > Onstottus_B. The sequence goes on along the minus strand of JBASRN010000085.1, from coordinate 42,212 downwards.
GAATCTTGCGAGTCGTCTTGCACTCGGGGTAGCCGGTGCACGCCAGGAACTGGCCGAAGCGGCCTCGCTTCATGGCCATCGGCTTCCCGCAGTTCTCGCACATCTCCTCAGCCGCCTCCGCGTGAGTTTCTTCCCCCGCCTCGTCGTGAATCTTCGGGAGGTCGCGAGTCGTCTTACAGTCGGGATAGTTAGTGCAAGCCAGGAACTCCCCAAAGCGTCCGAACTTCTTTGCCATGAACGATCCGCAGTTCTCGCACTTCTCGTCGGTGATGATTTCCTGGCGCTTCACGTCGCGCATCAGCCGCTTCGCGGTTTCCAGATCCTTGGTGAATTTCTCGTAGAACTCGGCGAGCGCATCGGTCCACACCATCTTGCCCTCTTCTATCTCGTCAAGCTCCTCTTCCATGTGCGCCGTGTACTCGACGTTGAACAAGTCGTCAAAGCTTTCAACCAGCAAGTCGCTCACAATCATTCCCAACTCGCTGGGAAAGAATCGGCCCTCCTTGCGCGCGACGTATTCCCGATCCTGGATAACGGTCATAATCGCGGCGTAAGTCGAAGGCCGGCCGATTCCCTTCTCTTCAAGCGCCTTGACCAGCGTCGCTTCGGTGTAGCGCGGCGGCGGCTCGGTGAAGTGCTGCTCGGGGATTACGCTGTTCTGCGTTAAGCGCTCGTCCTGCTCGACAAGCGGCAGCTTGTGAGTTTGCTCTTCGTCTTCCTCATCCTTCTCGTCTTTGCTCTCCTCGTAGACCGCAAGGAAGCCGCTGAAGCGAAGCACCGATCCGGTCGCGCGAAACAGGAATCTCGGACCTGCGTTGATGTCGATGGTCGTTTGATCGAACAACGCCGGCATCATCTGAGACGCGACGAATCGTTGCCAGATCAGCTTGTATAAAGCCAGATCGTCTTTGCTCAGGAATCCGGTCACCGAGTCCGGCGTCCGCAACACCGACGTTGGACGGATCGCTTCGTGCGCGTCTTGAGCGTCCTTCTTTGACTTATAGAAGATCGGCCTCTCAGGCAGGTACTCCGCGCCGAACTGCTTGCCGATAAAGTCGCGGACTTCACTCAGGGCCGCGTCGGACACGCGCGTCGAGTCCGTTCGCATGTAGGTGATCAGTCCGACCGCCCCTTCCTCGCCGATCTCGATTCCTTCATAGAGCTTCTGGGCAAGCTGCATCGTCTTCTTCACGGCGAAGCGGAGCTTGCGCGACGCTTCCTGTTGAAGCTTCGATGTGATAAAGGGCGGAACCGGGTTGCGCTTCTTCTCTTTGGTGGTGACCGACGTGACAACAAATTGTTGCTGCTTGATTTCGTCCAGAAGCGTGCCGGCTTGCGCTTCGTCTTTGATGTGCAGCTCGGATTTCTTCGCCGGCGTGTCTTCGCCAAAGTCCGAAGTCTTTACGGTGTTTTCATCGACTCGGAGCAGACGCGCGTCAAAGGCGGGCGGGAGCTTCGCCGCCAGGTTCGCGGTGATGGTCCAGTACTCGGAAGCGTTGAAGGCTTGAATCTCGCGCTCGCGTTCGACGACCAGCCTCAGCGCCACTGATTGCACCCGTCCCGCCGACAAGCCGCGACGCACTTTGTCCCACAACAACGGGCTGACTTGATAGCCGACTATTCGATCGAGCAGGCGACGCGCTTGCTGCGCGTTCACGAGGTTCTCGTCTATATCGATGGGATTTTTAAAGGAGGCTTGAATTGCGCTTTTGGTAATCTCGTTGAACAGCACCCGGCGAACCGTCTTGCGATTCTTGCCGCGGCCTTCCAGTTCCTCTTTTATGTGCCAGCCTATCGCCTCGCCTTCGCGGTCCGGGTCGGTCGCGACGTAGATCATATCGGCGCCCTTGGCCGCAGCCTTGAGCTCGCGAATGACCTTCTCTTTGCCCGGGATTACTTCGTAGGTAGGCTCGAAGTTGTTGTCGAAGTCGATGCCTATGCCCTTTTTCGGCAAGTCCTTTATGTGCCCGACTGAGGCCAGCACCTTGTAGCCAGCCCCAAGATATTTGTTTATCGTCTTTGCCTTCGACGGCGATTCAACCACTACCAGCGATTTAGCCATACCCGAAACACCTGTTGGAACAAAGCGAGCTGCCTAGGACAGCTTTCTGTTCGACCCTCCAAAATCTCGACTGTACAGTTCGCTGTTCTGAAGTGTCAAGCAGCGGCTTTTCTGTGCGAGTTTCTTCTCGCCACCAGGACACAAGTTTTCGCTGTTGGTCGTGCAGCTTTCCGGCTCGGTGTCTTCGCAGCAAAGCTGTCTCTCGGTGTCGCTAGACGGATATAAACAAGACGTACAGAACCCAGATAAGTCCGAACAGAAACGCGATCACTCCGGCTATCGTGCCGAGGCCTTTCAGAATATCTTTGGTTCGATGTTCCGGCATTCTTCACTTCAGACCGGCTGCTCAAAGAGTCTTTTTGGTAGCCAGCAAATGGCATCCGTCCTTTTTCCCGCAGTCAGCACGCTGTCGCCCGCTCCGCCGGTTTATCCGGGACGTGTGAGACCGGCTCACAACCGACAGTTCCATCAGCCCAGGCGTTTCTAAAGGGCGAGAGGCGCCTTCCGCGTGCGGCGTTACATCCTTCTAACAAAACTCTTCCCGGGCAGTTGCCTTATCCTGTCCGTCATCTCCAGTCTTAGCAGCGCGCCCATAAGTTCTCCGGTTCCAAGCTCGGCCCTCCGGATCAGTTGGTCGATGTGGACCGGCTCATCCGGCCTAAGCATCTTCAGCACCAATCGCTCGGGTTCCGAAAGCTGTATATCATCTATTACCAACTGTTGGGATCGTGTTTCGCCGCGTTCGGCCGCCAGAATTCCGGCTTTTATCTCGAGCGGGAACTCTTCAACAACGTCCCGCCATGTTTGCACAAGCTTCGCCCCATCTTTGATAAGGTAGTTGGGCCCGAAGCTCTTAGCTGACGTAATGTTGCCGGGAACCGCGAAAACCTCGCGGCCCTGCTCGTAAGCCAGCCGCGCCGTGATAAGCGAGCCGCTTCGCTCAGCCCCTTCGACCACCAGCACGCCCAGCGCCACGCCGCTAATCACTCGATTTCGAAACGGGAAGTTCTGGGAAACAGGCGGAGTCCCCAGCGGGAACTCAGTCACCAGCGCGCCTTGCTCGGCGATTCTCTCGGCAAGCCGCTTGTTCTCTTTCGGATAGGCTGCGTCCAGGCCGGTTCCCATCACCGCGGCGGTCAGGCCCCGCCCATCGAGCGCACCTCGATGAGCGGCCGAGTCGATCCCGCGAGCCAACCCCGAGACGATCGTCACACCACGCTCGGCCAGCTCGCGCCCGAGCATCTCGGCGACGTTGCGTCCGTAGGTCGAACAGCGCCGCGACCCGACTATCGCCAGCGTAGGTTGCGTAAACGCCCGAGTGAAGTCGCCGAGACAGTAAAGGACTATTGGCGGGTCGTAAGTTTCGCGAAGCAACGCGGGGTAGCGCTCATCCCGGAGCGTCACCGCTTGCCCGCCCAACTTCGCAAGCTCTTGCAGCTCGCGCTCGGCGCGGTTGCGTGGCTCGGGTGATTTGATCGCGTCAATCGCCTCGCGCCGCAGCCCCGCGGCTTCGAGACCGAAACCGCTCGCTTCAAAGCACGCGGTCGGCGACCCAAACGTATCGATCAACATAGCCGCCGTGCGCGAACCGACACCTACGATTTGGCTGAGCGCGACCCAATCACTAATGGAGTCTTCGGATTCCGAGAGCATGATTCAGACACCCAGGAACTTGGGACCCACGTTTCCCGAAGCCGCCCGATTCTATCGCTTCTGGCTTATTAGTCAAGCGATGTTGAGTGACGGCAAGCCGCCTACGCGTTGAGTCGCATAGGTTACGCCCGGAGATCTCCGCGTAGTCTCAGCGTCTCGGCGGTGAAACAGACTGGCGCACCATGCAGGATGGCTTTGCTCAACACGGCCGCGTCAAGTGAACGCGTCCCGGCGTGCTATACTGCAGCTTCACTGAGGACAGCTTTGAAAAGCTGGGAGGAACTGATGATAGATGTCCGCAAGTTGATTCCCCGAATCGAAGCTCTAATAAAGCGCGCCGACCCCAAGGTTATAACCGATCGCACCTTTTACGACGTGGCCAGCAACCGGCTGTACATCGGGATAGTTAAGGGCTCACGGAAGACCGAGATTACCCTGCTTGGGGATCGCCTGACCAGCGATCATCAAGAAGAAACAGTGAGGCTTATCAAGGAAGGCATGACACGGCTTGCACGTGTGCCGATAGGCTAGCCTCTCTCATCCCGTCATCGTCGATGGAGTTCAGATACCGAGACATCGTACTGGACGAGCTTTCTCGTCACGGGGTCAGGCCCAGTCACGATACTCCGCCTGACCTGATTCACGAATTCATCAACGATCTCTACGTGATCGAGATTCGCGCGCTGAGGAATCAGGTGCGAGCCGGGGTGATACGCAAACAGGACTTGGCCTCGCGCGTGAAGCAGTTGCGTAAGCGGTATTTTCTGCTATCGGTCCCGATTCAAGAGTGGACCGAGCGAACGCTGACAGAATCCGGATAATCGACAAGGATTAGGCGTCGCGTGCTCGCACTTGCCAAGCCTCGACCGGCGCCTGCTAGAATCTTTCTTGGAAACATTAATGACGGACAAGCTTAAGGAACTGTACACGATCGAAGATCTCAACAAGGCGTTGTCCGAGTCGGGCAGCCAACCCGTCCTTTTTTTCAAACACAGCCTCACTTGCCCGCTCAGCTCGCGGGCGCTCTCAGAGTTCAACTCCTACCTGGAAACCGCGGACCCAGCCGTCAGTTATAATCTGATAACCGTACAGACGGCGCGCAAGGTATCCGCCGAAGCCGCGTGCCGGCTCAAGATCGACCACGAGTCGCCGCAGGCGATACTCGTTTACAACGGTCGCCAGGTCTGGAACGCGTCACACTTCGGGATCACCGCTTCTTCTATTGATGAGGCGATTCGAGGCATTCGCGCCTGGCACGCTGCGGAAAAAAGCGAGGGCGCCCCTGCACCAAGTCAGTGATTGCAATATGTTGTGGGCTTCGTGTTCCTTGGTGCCTTCGTGGCTTGGAGGCGAGGGGTTAGTTCAGCAGCCTGCTAGGTAGAATCCTGTTGACTCCTTTCAAAGACCTGGATGAAGACCGATTTGGGCTGCGACTTTACTCGAAGCGATAACAGGTCGGGAAGTTGGGCTTGCCCCCGCTGCTCTCATTATCAGTTAAGCAAGCCACGCCAAGCAGCGGGGGCAAGCCCACCTGACCTGTTATTGCGCTGAGGTTCGAAGACACCCGGAGTGCTCTGACGATTCAATTTTCCCTCGCACCGCGCTATGTGCCTTTGGTTGACGCGTCGATGAGCCTTCAAGATAATCGGCTGGAGTGATCCTCGAAAAGCTCAGACCTCACCTCGGCAGAATACTCCTGGTCTTCATCTTCATCGTTCTCTCGTCATCGACCGTCGTGTGGACGATTAGCGACCGCACTCCGCCTCCGTGGGACCCGGCGGACCACATCAGCGCTGCTTATGACTATTACAGTCTGCTCGCTCGGTTGGAGCTTCGAGGTTTCGCGCGGGAGATATTCGCGGCTCCGCACTATTACGCTCCGATGGTGCACCTGACCAGTGCGATTGTGTTTTTGGCCTTCGGAGCATCAAGACTGACGGGCATAGCCGTCAACCTCATCTCGCTGGCGTGGTTGATGTGGGCGCTGTCGTACATGGCTCGCACCTTGTATGGGCAGAACCACAACGAACGAGTCTCGGCGGCCCATTCGACTGAGTCATCTCCGCAGATCGCATTGACAGTATTGCCGGCGCTGGTCTGCGCTTGTTATCACTTCAGCGCGTGGCTGATGCACGATGCCTTTCTGGATTTTCCGCTTATCGCGGCGGTCGCGGTGAGCTTCGCGCTGCTGATTCGAGCAGGCGACTTCAAAGACAGGCGAGCGGCCCTGCTTTTCGGCATATCGGTGGGCATCGGGCTTCTGGTCAAGCAGACCTTCGCCTTCTTCTTTGTGCTGCCGGTGTTCTACGTTGCGTTACGAGTCTTGTTCGGTCGCGACCGGCGAGCTATTGCAAACCTCGCGCTGGCGGCAGTCGCCGGCGGCGCCATTGCGGCGGTGTGGTACGCCCCGCACTTTCGGGATGTGATCGCGGTCTACCACCAGAACCGGCAAGCCGCGCTAGACGAAGGCGAGGCGCCGGTTTACACCTTCGACTCAAACTTCTTTTATGTTCACGCGCTGATCAGCATGCAGATGCAGTTGCCGCTGGGCCTGCTGTTTTTGGGCGGGGTTCTCTATTCGCTGGTGCGATGCCGCAGAGAAAGCACGCTTCTTTACTTGTGGTTGCTAAGCGGCATAGTCGTTTTCGCCCTGGTCGCCAACAAGGACGTTCGCTACACGGTGCCGGTGCTTCCGGCCGCTGCTCTGCTTTCGCTCTGCTGGCTGCGCGAGCTTAGGCCGGCAAGCGGCGGTACTTCGTCATCGACGCGTTCTTCTTCGCATCGCTCGCCGTGCGGACTCGCAGCCAGAACGCCTCTGGTTTTGAAGTTGGCGCCGGTGGCTGCGATCGCGATGTGGAGCCTGGTGAGCTTTTTCAACGCACAGTGGCCAAGGCCAGGTTTCGGGTACGCGATCGACACTCCCCGCTGGCGATGGATGGTCTACGCGCGCAACTACTATGGCTTCGATCATCGGCCGCTTCAAGAGGACTGGAGCGTGCCTGACATTGTCCGCACCGTAGCGCAGAAGAGGGCCGAGGGCCGAAGATCTGGTTCACCTTTGACCGGGGCTGACGGAGCTGAAGGAGCGCGGCCGCCGTTGCCAAACGAAAGCGTATCTCCGCAGACCGCCGCCGCCGAGGGTCATGCAACGCTGGGCGTCGTGGTTAACCTGCCTTATCTGAACCCCTCCAGCGTGGCGCTCGAGGCGCGACTCATGTCGCGCGAGCCAGCGAGACCGCCGGTCATCAGAGTCGAATGGATCGTCGTCGAATCGGCCATCGATCGCCTCGATGGGTGCGACTACTTGCTGGTGCGCACCGGGCTCGAATACGCCGACTGGACGTCAGCCGCCGAGCGACAAGTCGCAAGCCTGATGCGCGCTCACCCGGAACGGTTCACACGGGTGGCGAGCTTTCCGATCCCGCTAAAAGAAGCGGAAGCAGTGATCTACCGGCTCGAGAAATGAAGCGCACAAGCACGAGTCTCGTCAGACGAACGTCTCCGCAGCGTGGCGTCATCGACGCGCCGCCGCTGATACCGTCGCGTTCGGAGTTTACCGCCGAAGAGTGGAAGCTGATACAGGCTCATCGCACACCCAAACAAGTGCAAAGCTACCTCAGAACCATTCCATACAACCGCGAGTCCAACGGCTCGACCTGCTTATCGTTTCGCCGAGTCGTCCAGGAGAATCGCGCTCACTGTTTGGAGGGTGCGCTGGTTGCGGCGGCTATCCTCGAACAACACGGTTATCCGCCGACGCTGGTCAGCATAGAATCACAGGACAAACTCGATCACGTGCTGCTGTTGTTCAAGAGGAACGGTCTGTGGGGTTCGGTGGCTCGCTCACGTGATGTCGGCCTGCACGGACGCAAGCCTGTCTTTCGCACCGTGAGGGACCTTGTGATGAGCTACGTAGACATGTATGTCGACAAGACGGGACGAATCACCGGCTACGGCGTGACTAGCCTGTACGAACTTGGCAGTTACGACTGGCGATTCTCGCTTCGCAACGCATGGAAGGTCGAGCGGCACCTTCAGGAGATCCCTCACATCGCGATAAAGACTTCCAACGCGAGGTACCAGAAGTGCCTGCGACGCTATCTCGAGTTTCACAAAGAATACCCTCACCGCTCGCCCGGCTACTTTTCCAACAGACGACTTTGGCTTCTTTGATTAGCCTTTGTTCGCGACGATCAGCATCGAGAAGAAAGCATTGTTTACGAAGTGAATCATCACGGACGGTAGGATGGACCCGGTTCGTTCGCGGACGATGGTGAGAATGAGGCTGAGAAGCACGAGGCCCGAGAGCGTGGCCCACGCCCCCCAGTACTGCAAGAAGTGGACGCTCGCAAAAAGCATCGTCACCAATACGAGGGCTGCGGCAACTCCGGCGCGGCTTCGCAGCGCGGAAAAGAGCACGCCGCGGTAGACGACCTCTTCGACGATCGGGGCGCTAAGCGTTGCCAGCAACGCTACAGCGATCCTCACCTGTGGCGATGAACGCAGAAGCTCGGCAAACGTAGTGTCTTGTGATTCTGGCAGGAATCGCACGGCGACTTGACTGAAGCCAACAAGCGCAACGATCACTCCGGCCGAGAATAGAATCCAAAAAAGCGCTGAACGGCCGCCCCAGTGCCATCCCAGACTCGCCCAGAACGGCCGGGTTCCCATCTTCGTCACGATCGGCCAGCAAATAGCAAGTGTGATGAGGTGCGCCACCAGCGTGGAGCCTATCTGTACCAGAAGCACCGGCGGCGACTTCAGCCATTCGACTAGCTCGTTTTGCGCTAGCAAGCCGGGTACCGGCACACCCCGCAGCTTCGAGATGAGGTACCATGCGATTACTGCCATCAGCGGCACAACGATGATCGCAGCGACGCTTGCGATCCAAATACCGACTCCCGCGAGAGGTCCCCACGTCGGATGATTGGGATCGGCCGGACGCTTCCCTCCGGCTGATAAATCGCCGGGCGGTTGATAGGCCTCTCCTCCGATAGCCGGCTCCCTCACAACAACCGCGCAATCACCGCAAATGTTGTCAGCTTGCTTCGAATCGTCGGAAAGAGTAACACCACAGACTCGGCAGGCTCGAAGGTCAAGGAGTTCATCAACCATTGGTCAATACAAGTAACACTCTTTCGGGGTCGTGGCAAACTCTTACGCCGACGCGTTTGCCTTCGCCTCATCGCGATGGACAGTCTCGAGGTTCGCTTCGATCGCCTTGCGCGTTCTGGCCATCAGCTCCGGTAGCTGCTTGTCCGAATAGTCTCGCGTTTCGATTGGCTCACCTATAATCACATCCACTCTCCCCGGTCGCGGAGCGAGCGAGCCCTTCGGCAGGTTCTTGCGCGTGCCCCGAATCGTTACCGGCACAATCGGGACTCCGGCCCGCATCGCTATCTTGAACGCTCCAGTCTTGAAGTCCAGCAGCTTGCCGTCAGGCGAGCGCGAGCCTTCGGGAAACACCGCCAACGACTTGCCGCCGCGCACACCTTCGATCACGCGCCTGAGGCTCTTTGCGGTTTTGCGCGCGTCGCCGCGGTCAACCGGAAAGTTCCCAGCCGTCCACAGGTGCCAGCCCATGAACGGAACGTAGAACAACTCCTTCTTGGCCATTATTCGAAACTGATAAGGCAGGTATGCGAACAACGCCGGCGTGTCAATCAAACTCGAATGATTCGCCATGTAAACGTAGTTCTTGTCCGGTCGAACGTTCTCGGTCCCGCTTACATGTATCCACGAAAAGATCGACCAGGCAATCAGGCGGCACCACGTGCGAGCGCACCAGTGCTGCATCGCGCCGGTTCGATCAAACGGCCACAGCACAAGCGAGATCGTCGCCATCACAACCGTGTGTGTGTACCAGAGCAGGTTGGCGACCGGCGCCCACAAGTAAATCAAGATCGTTTTGATAGTCTTCAAGGCTTACCAGAAGCCCAGTCCCTGTAGGGGTGGCCCTCCGCCGCCACCCCTCGTTCCGATTGCGGGTCGAACCAGACTGCGCAAAGAGGGGCGGCCACCGAGGGCCGCCCGTACAGGTCATCTCGAGCCTTGGAGCAGCGGCGCGGCGAGCATTAATGTGATGATTGACTTCGCATCGTCTATCTCTCCCGAACGCACGCGTGCCAGCGCATCGTCCAAGCTCAGCCGTACCACTTCGATTTCTTCGTCGTCGTCCAGGTTCTGACTCGACGCTTCCAACCCGCGCGCAAGGTAGACGTGAATCTTCTCTGCGCACCAGCCGGGCGCGACGTAGAACTCGCCCAGCTTCTGCATCTCGCGCGCTCGCAGGCCCATCTCCTCCTCAAGCTCTCGCAACCCTGTCTCCTCAGGCGACTGGCCGGTTTCAATCCTTCCAGCCGGAATCTCGAGCGAGTAACGGCCGAGCGGATAACGCCACTGGCGCACCAGCGCGATCGTGCCATCTTCGAACACCGGCAACATGCCCGCGCCGCCGTTGTGGTGAACGATCTCGATCGAGACCTCTCCCTTCGTCTCTGTTTGAAACCTGCTGAGGGAGACGCCAAAGACTCTACCCCGGTAGATCTCCTCTCTTCCGACCAGTTCATACGGCATATGTGGATACCCTTAGTCCGCGATCCGTGAGGATAGAGGACAGGAGATCGAGGATAGAGGATAGAAAATCGAACATCGAGAGTGCCTATCCTCCATCCTCAATCCTCGCGTTCTTCACATCGCCACGCTCTGCGAGTTCTCCCCTTCAATCAAGCGTTGCACTTCACCGACAAGATGCAGCGAACCGGCCAACACAATCAGACCTTCGCGGGGTGTCACACTGCGAGCCCAGGAAAGCGCTTGCCTCACCGATTCGGTAAAGATCAGGTTCGTCGGCCGAACGAGCGCCGGCTTGCCTAATCGCGCGCCCGTCGCCGCACGCTGATCGCGAACGCGGGTGAGCACCACGGTTGTCGCCAGGTCGAACAGCGCCGTTGCCATTCCGTCGATGTCTTTGTCAGCCATCGCGCCAAACACAAGCGTCAACGGACCGTCCCAGAACTCGACAAGGTATTCTCTTAGCGCGCGAGCCCCAGACGGATTGTGCGCCCCGTCGAGCAGCATCGGAGGCGACGAATCAATCCACTGGAGTCGGCCCGGCCAATTCACCTCACGGAGCCCGTGCACGATTGCTTCCCGCGGAATCGTGAAGCCCAACTCGTTCAGCGCTTCGCAAGCCTCGATCGCCGCGGCGGCGTTGTCGGCCTGATGTCTTCCGCGAAGCCCGGGCATTACCCGGCTGTAGCTGGAATGAGTCGACTCGTAATCAAAGGTTACCCGGCCATAATCGCTTGGCGACGCTTCCGCCGGTTGATTCGCAAACACCGGCAGCACGTTAGCCTCGAGGCACCGGCGCATCAGTACGTCAGTGGCGGCCTGGTGTTGTTGGCGGCCAATCACCGCGAGAGCGCCCGGCACGATGATCGCGGCTTTCTCTCCGGCGATCTCCGCGATCGTGGCGCCGAGAGTCTTCTGATGGTCGAGGTCGATCGACGTCACAACCGACAGGATTCGCTCTACTGCATTGGTCGCATCAAGCCGCCCGCCAAGCCCCACTTCAAGCACTGCAAGCTCCACCTGAGCTCGACCAAAGTGAAGCAGCGCAGCCGCGGTCACCTGCTCGAAAAAACTGGGTACTGCCTCAAGCTCGCCTTCTCGCACAAGCGCGTCGCTTGCCTCTCTGACGTCAGTGGCAAGCCGCGCAAACTCGATTTCGGAAGCGTCAAGCCCCGCGACTCGAATTCGCTCTTGAATGCGAACAAGATGCGGCGAGGTGTAGAGACCAGTGCGATGACCCGCTTCCCTGGCAACCGATTCGATCATCGCCGCTACCGATCCCTTGCCGTTAGTCCCGGCAACGACAACTGACTTGAATGTGCGGTCGGGACGGCCGAGCCTGGCGAGCAACAGGCGGATGGATTCCAATCGGTACTTCGCCGCAAGCACTTCGTGACCGAGCGAATAGAGATAGCTTACCGATTGCGCGTAGTCCATAGCCGGATATTCCGGTGCGTGAAAAAGGGCGGAGGGAGAACCAAGCCTATCCTCTTACCGGCCTCAAACCTTTTGCCCGTTCTGGCACATGAAGTCGAGCGAGCCGACGATAAAATCCTTGAGGTTCTTGCGTTCAACCACCGCGTCGAGCATGCCGTGCTCGAGCAGGAACTCGGATCGCTGAAAGCCCTCCGGCAGTTTCTGCTTGATGGTCTGCTCGATCACGCGCGGCCCGGCAAACCCGATCTGCGCGCCCGGCTCGGCTATGTTCAGATCGCCAAGCATGGCGAAGCTCGCGGTCACGCCGCCGGTTGTCGGATCAGTGAGAACCGAAATAAACGGAAGTCCCGCTTCATCAAGCCGGGCGAGCGCCGCCGAGATCTTAGCCATCTGCATCAGCGAGATCGCTCCTTCCTGCATACGCGCTCCGCCCGAAGCCGAAAAAATCACAACCGCCGACTTTGTTTCGATCGCAGCCTCAATCGCCCGCGTGATCTTCTCTCCCACGACTGAGCCAAGCGACCCGCCGACGAATGAAAGCTCCATCGCGCACACCAGCGCCGGGTGGCCGCCGATTTTTCCCTTCGCGGTAATCAGCGCATCGAGGATTCCCGTGTTCTTTTGCATCTGGGCGAGCCGCGCGCGGTAAGGCTTGGTGTCGACGAAGTTAAGCGGATCCGTCGATGCCAACCCGGCATCCAGCTCGGTCCACTCCTCGTCGTCGAGAGTCAACTCAAGCCGTTCGACGGCGCCGATGCGGAAGTGATGACCACACTTGGGACAGACTTTGAGGTTGTCGTCGACCTCGCGCTTGAGAAGCATCTCTTCGCAGCCCGCGCATTTTATAAACAGGCCTTCGGTGCGGACGGTTCGCTCTTCGCTCGGGTCCGGCGGCTTTGGCTTATCTCTTTTTCTGAACCAGCTCATAGCTGGGTTCCCGGCTTCGGGTTCTGGGGTCAGGTCGCTTCAAACTCTGAACTCCGAACCCGGAACGCTAAACCTTATTTGCTCCTCTTGCTAAAGTCCGTCATCTTTTCAGCAACTGCGTCTCGATGGTTCACCAGCCGCGCCAGTATGAACAGCAAGTCCGAAAGCCGATTCAGGTAGACGATTGCTTTCGCGTTCACATCTTCTTCTTCGGACAACTTCACTGCCCGGCGCTCGGCTCGGCGCGCAACCGTGCGAGCAAGATGCAACGTCGCTCCGGCCTGGGAGCCTCCGGGAAGAATGAACTCCTTCAACGGCTCGAGCTCGGCGAGAAAGCGATCCGAGAGTTGCTCGAGCGTTTCCACAAACGACGCTTGAATGCGCGGCACATCGATCTCGGACGGGCTGGCGAGGTCGGCGCCGAGGGTGAACAGATCGTTCTGAACTACGCCGAGCGCCTTGTCAACTTCGGCATCCTGCAGGCAAGCGCGGGCGAGTCCGATGATCGAGTTTACCTCGTCCACGTCGCCATAAGCTTCCACGCGAATGCTGGCCTTGCTCACCCGCGCGCCGCCGACCAGCGACGTTTCGCCCGTATCTCCAGTTCTAGTGTAGACCTTCGATATTCGCATGGTCCGCTTCATTCTAGGTGTGGGTGTGACGTATGTCAAAGTTTGACCCCTGAATGATAAACGAAGCGGAGCCATCGGGGATGCGTCGAGCCGGGCTGAGGAGCATTGGATTTAGCACGACGATTCGCAGAGTGTTAAAACGTTTTTCATTAGCCCAGGCGTTTACGCCTGGGCTGGTGCGTGTGTTTGTTTTGAGCGCCGTTCACGGTGCTTTGCGCCAGGTCTTTAGGCAAGCGCTATTCGCTTAACACCAAACGAAACCCTGAAGAGGATTCACTTCCCCAGGCGTGAACGCCTGGGCTAATGGAAAGCGCTTCACCACTGCTTCCCTTTTATATTGCGCCGATCATGCTCGCCGGTCTTCGGCGACCGGCATCAGCGTCAGCCGGCGATCAAGTTGCGCCGCCGTTCGCTTGTCGGCTACTCTGGCGTCTCGGTTCAAGTGAGCAATGGCGAAGATCACCGTAGGCATACTCGGGTTCGGCACCGTCGGAAGCGGAGTCGCAAAACTATTGAGCAACGACCCGCGCTTTCGCGTTAAGTGGGTTGCCGTGCGCGACAAGTCCAAGCCGCGCGACGCCGATTTGAGCGCCATCCGCGTAACCGATCAGCCCGCCGAAGTGGTCAACGATCCTGAGACGGAGATAATCATTGAAGTTGCCGGCGGAATAACTCCGGTCTACGAGCTCATCAAACAAGCGATCTCAAACGGCAAGCACGTGGTCACCGCCAACAAGGAGATGATTGCGCGGCACGGCTCGGAAATCTTCGCGCTTGCCCACCGCAACAACGTGACCGTGTTGTTTGAAGCCGCGGTTGGCGGCGGCATTCCGCTCATCTCGACGCTTCAGCGCGGACTTCAGGCTAACGAAATCCAAAGCGTCGCCGGAATTCTGAACGGAACGACGAACTACATTTTGACCGCAATGCAGGAGCGCGGTCAGAGCTTCGCTGAGGCGCTTCGAGAAGCCCAGCGGCTTGGTTTCGCCGAAGCCGATCCGACCAACGACGTCGAAGGCTTCGACGTGGCCTACAAAATCACGATACTCGCCTCGCTCGCGTTTGGCCGTTTTGTAGATGCAGGCGCGGTCTACCGGCAAGGTATCACACAGATCTCGGCTACCGATATTTCGATGGCTCGCGAGTTCGGCTATCGGATCAAGCTGATTGGGTTGGCGCGACGCGGGGCGGGCTGTCTTGACGTGCGCGCGCATCCGATGCTGGTGCCGATTCATCACTTGCTGGCGTCGGTTGAAGGAGCTAACAACGCGATCTTTATCAGCGGGAGCGCGGTCGGCGAAGTCATGCTTGTCGGGCCCGGCGCCGGTCAGATGCCGACCGCAAGCGCAGTCGTCGGCGATCTGATAAACCTTGCCAGCGCGCTCAGGCTGCCTGACTTCGCTCCGTACTTTCATCCGGCGATCGAAGCAGGACAGGCACCGATTTGCCCGGTCGAAGACGGCGCTAGCGCTTTCTACATTCGGCTCGAGACGGAGGACTCGCCCGGCGTGATCGGAAACATCGGGCACGCGCTTGGCGCGCATCAGGTTAGCCTGCACAGCTTGCTTCAACGAGGCGTGGCCGCTCAAGGTCCAGCGACGATCATTCTGCTGACTCACAAGGCGAGTGAGAGGGATCTTCTCGGCGCGGTGAAGGAGATCGAAGCGCAGGCTACGACGAGGCGGGTGGCTGTCGTTCTCCGCGTGTTTGAACCGTAGTCTCGGGGGTTGGTTTCTGGTTTCTAGTTTCTGGTTTCAAGTTCGTGGATTTGAAGTCACAAGAGAAACCAGAAACTAGAACCAGAAACCCCAAACGAAACCATTTCCTTATGATCGTTCAGAAATTCGGCGGTACGTCGGTCAAATCCGTTGCCAGAATCAGGAACGTCGCAAGCATCGTGGCGCAAGCGGCGCGCACCGACGCTGTCGTCGTCGTGGTGTCGGCGATGGGAGACTCGACCGACTATCTCCTCAAGCTTGCGAACCAGGCCGGCAGCTCACCGCCTCGACGCGAACTCGACGCGCTGCTTGCGACCGGAGAGCAAATCTCGATCGCACTGCTTGCTATCGCCTTGAACGAGATGGGAGCGCGCGCGGTATCGCTAACTGGCGCACAGCTTGGCATAACCACCGAGAGCGTTCATACCGCGGCGCGAATCGTGGACATCAATACCGATCGCATTCGCCGCTGTCTCGATCATGGATCGATCGTGGTAGCAGCGGGCTTTCAGGGTGTCACCGAGGAAGGTGATACGACCACGCTTGGACGGGGCGGGTCTGACACGACCGCAGTTGCGCTCGCGGCGGCGCTGTCCGCTTCGGTGTGCGACATCTTCACGGACGTAAGCGGAGTCTACACCGCCGATCCTAACGTCGTGTCTGTAGCGCGATTGATGAAGCAGATCTCTTACGAAGAGATGCTCGAAATGGCGCGCGCCGGCGCCCGGGTCCTGCATCCTCGCGCTGTAGAGCTTGCGCGCAAGCACAAAATCAAGGTTAGAGTTAGGAACACGTTCGATCCCGGCAACGCCGGGACTACCGTGACAGGAGCGGACGAGATGGAAATCTACCGGCCGGTAAGCGGCGTGACGGCCGATCGCGACCAGGCGCAACTGGCGATTCTGAAGCTGCCCGACAAGCCGGGTGTCGCGGGCGAGGTGTTCGGCGCACTGGCCCGGCATCACATCAGTGTTGATATGATTGTCCAGGCGTTTCATGAAGACCGCTCAGTCAACGACATCGCGTTCACGATAAGGCGGAGCGACCTCGCAGCCGCGCGCACGACGCTCGAAGAAGTTTCGGGGCGCGTCGGCGCCCAAGCGGTTCTTGCGGATGAAGACGTGGCCAAGGTCAGCATAATTGGCGCGAGCTTGATGGACCAGCCGGACATCGCCGCTCGAATGTTTGCCGCGCTTGGAGAGGCGGGGATCAATATCAAGATGATCTCGACGTCGGAGATTCGAATAAGCTGCGTGGTAAGCGATCGCGACGCTGAACGCGCAGTCAACGTGGTTCACGACATGTTTCATCTCGACGACGACAAATAATTATGAAACTTGCCGCTATAGACATCGGGTCCAACTCTATTCATCTGGTTATCGTTAGGGCGGTTAAGGGGCAGCATCCCGAGATCATCGATCGCGAGAAGGAGATGGTGCGGCTCGGCGCGGGAAGTCTGCGCGAACATCTGCTATCAAAGGAAAAGATCGAGCGCGCGGTTACAACGCTGCGACGCTACAAGCAGATGGCGGAAGCCAACCGCGTTGACCTTGTCATCGCTACCGCCACTTCGGCGGTGCGTGAGTCGCACAACGCGGACGAGTTTATTGAAGCCGTGCGCAAGGACGTCGGCCTGGACGTGCAGTTGTTGCCCGGGTTCGAAGAAGCCCGGCTTATCGCATTGGCCGTTTCCGAAGTGACCGACTTCAACAACCGCCGCGCGCTCATAATTGATATCGGCGGCGGCTCTACCGAGTTTATTATCACCGGAGGCGGCGAACCCGAGCTCCTCTTTTCAGTGCGAATCGGAGCGGTGAGGCTCGCCGAGAAGTTCATCACGACCGACCCAATCACCCAACAAGAGCGCGAGCGGCTCATAGCCGGCATCAGGTCCGATCTGACACACGCGGTCTGGGAGATAAAAAACCGGGGCTACGATTTTGTTATTGGCACTTCGGGCACGATCCTCAACATGGTAAGCGCCGCAGCACTGGCCGAGCACTCGCATAGAGTTGAGGCCCTTGCTGAAATCGAGCCATTCAGCGAAACCGTTACGCTGGATCAGATCACAGGGCTGAACCGCCGGCTCGCCCGGATGGATGAGCGCCAGCGAGGCCGCGTCCCCGGATTGGAAAAGGACCGCGCCGATATCATCATCGCAGGAGGCCTGCTCCTCGAATGCATAATGTCGGAAGCGGGGGCGCGCGAGATTACAAGCTGCGACTGGTCGCTTCGCGAAGGCGTAATTCTGAACTATCTGCGAAGCCACGAGCTTTCGAACTCGAACCAGACAGCCGACTCGGAGGCCGCCGTGGCGCGCTCAAACGAGGCCAGGCGTCTGGACGTCGACGCGGACGACTCATCGCTGGGTGTGCGAGCACGATCCGTGCTGTCGGTTGCCCGGCGATACGACTACGACGTGCCTCACTCTCATCACGTGGCGCGTTTGGCGGCTAGAATATTCGACGATACTCACGATCTCCACGGAATGGGCGAGGCCGAGCGCAGGCTGTTGGAGTATGCCGCACTGCTTCACGACATCGGTTATCACATTGCCCACAACAATCATCACCGGCACGCGCTCTACCTGATAAAGAACGCGGAGATGCCGGGCTTCACCGCCAACGAGATCGCACTGATGGCGACTGCAGTTCGATACCATCGAGGCTCGCTGCCCAAGAAGGGTATGGACGCGCGGTCGCGGCGGGAACATGAAGATTACTTCGGGCTCGAGCGGTCACAGCGCTCGACGCTTTTGAAGCTTGCATCGATTTTGCAGATCGCCGACGGGCTCGATCGCTCACACTGTCGACTCGTGGCGGGGGTCAGGTGCGAGATTTCGGCCGACTGCGTGACGTTCCAGGTTGAATCCGCGGGCGAATGCGACCTCGAGATGTGGTCAGCCGAACGAAAGGCAAGCTGGTTCAGCGAAGTCTTCCAAGTCTCGACCCGATTCGAGCGGGCGCTCTCAGAACAGGTCAAACCTAACGCCGAAACCGCCGCCGACCAGGCCGCCCGCTGACCCTTAACAGGACTTCAAGCAATAGGTTCGATGCGTCGGTCAAGCGACCTAATCTGCCTCTGGGAATTTTCCTTCACTCTGCGCATCTAAATCCCTGTCAGCGCTACGTCTACGTGTTGACACGCAATTGCTAACTGCATAACATAGGGGCGGCGTTGACCCGCGAGCAATGCGGCTGGCTAAAGATTCCCTTTAAGCGAGGGGCCCAACAATGGAAACCGCTTCACGAGTAATCCCGGAGAAGTTGTTCTTCAGAATCGGCGAGGTTTGCGCGCTGATCAAGGTCCAACCGCATGTGCTTCGCTACTGGGAGACCGAGTTTCCCATGCTCACACCCCAAAAGAACCGAGCGGGCCAGCGGGTTTACCGCCGCAAAGACGTCGAGATGGTGTTTCGCATTCGCGACTTGCTGTATGAAGAGAAATTCACCATAGCCGGGGCGAAGAGGAAACTGCTTGATGACGCGCGCGGCGGCCACACTCCCAAGCCCAAGCCGGCCGTCCACCAACTGAGCAAGGAAAGCGCGCTTGGAGCTGAGCCCGCCGCCGCGAACTCTCCGGCCGCGATGAAGAATACCGCCGTTGTCCAACCGCCCGTTACACACGATGACCAGTCAGTCAGTCCGCACATGAAGCGAGTGCTGCGACTGATCAAACACGATCTTGAGGATTTGTTGACAACTCTAAACTCGGATGCTAGCATCGATGACCGTTCGAAGTAGTCCAACGGCTTCTATGTGACGGGACGTGGCGCAGCCCGGTAGCGCGCTTCCTTGGGGTGGAAGAGGTCGCTGGTTCAAATCCAGTCGTCCCGATTTTAAACCTGACCCAGGACAACCGAGCGGAGACAAGGGCCCCTCATACGACCCGCAGAAATGACCGCCACACAAGTCCGGAAGTTGCAGGCAATCTGCGGGATTGGCCGGCTCAGTGGGCTCACCTCTCTGGTTCCATGTCCTGGGTTTTGTCTTGCCGTCTCAAACGGGGACGGCCCCGCTCCCGTGACATTGCATGACGAAGATTCTGGTAACTAATGATGACGGTATTCATTCGGCGGGTATCATCGCCCTGGCCGAAGCTCTCACTGCGATCGGCGATGTCACCGTAGTCGCGCCCGCCCATGAAATGAGCGCAGCCTCCCGCTCGCTAACGCTTGCGCGGCCGTTGCGAGTCGATCGAATCGATGATCACCACTTCGCGGTAGACGGAACGCCGGCCGACTGCGTCACACTTGCGATGAATCTCATCTTTGGCGACGATCCACCCAGCCTTGTGGTTTCCGGCATAAACAAGGGAGGCAACCTCGGCGACGATGTGACCTACTCGGGCACCGTGGCGGGCGCCCTTGAAGCTTCAGTGTACGGGTTGCCGGGAATCGCGGTTAGCCTTGTACAGAGAATCGAGTTCGACTTCTCGGCCGCGGCCGAGTTTACCGTTGAGCTTGCTCGGCGCGTGCTCGAAGACGACTTGTCGGCGGGAACAGTCCTGAACGTCAACGTGCCCCCGGGCCCCGTTCAAGGCATCCGCGTCACTCGCCAGGGGACCAAAGTCATCAAGCCCCAAGTCATCACCGGAACGGACCCTCGTCAGCGAAAGTACTACTGGATTGGCGAAGAATCCCTGACATGGAATGAGAAAGCCGGCACGGATTACGAGGCTCTGGGCCTGGGGCTCGTCTCGATCACTCCGCTGCACAGCGATCTGACGGACCATCGCACGCACGAGCGCATGAAGTCCTGGGACTGGCAGGCAGCGGCTGAGCCGTTAACTAAATGAGATCCACAACCCCTCTCTCCACCTCCGCAAACGCGGACATGTATCAGCCTCATCGCGCCCGCATGATTGATCTGCTTCGGAGCCGCGGCATTCGCGACGAGCGTGTGCTCAAGTCAATGGGCGACATTCCGCGTCACTTGTTTGTGCCCGAAGCGCTGGCTGCTAAAGCTTATGGGGATCACGCGTTGCCGATCGGCGACATGCAGACCATTTCGCAGCCCTATATGGTCGCTCGCATGACCGAGCTTCTCGAAACTAATGAGAACTCCACCGTATTGGAGATCGGCGCGGGCTCGGGGTACCAGACGGCAGTGCTTTCGGCGGTCGCGGGACGGGTATTCGCCATCGAACGGATAAGTGAGCTTGCAAGAAATGCGCAACGAAACATTCGACGCCTCGGCTGCTACAACGCCACGGTCAAGTGGTTCGACGGCACGATCGGGTGGAGTGATCACGCTCCGTATGACGGAATTCTGGTTGCAGCCGGCAGCCCCGAAATCCCCGAACCCTTGATCAAGCAACTCAGCGTTGGCGGTAAACTTGTCATTCCGATCGGCGACTCCGAGCAGCAGGTCCTCGTGCGACTCATCCGAACAGAAACCGGCATGACACGCGAAGATCATGGTCTTTGCCAGTTTGTTAAGCTGATCGGAAGGCACGGTTGGGCCGAATAAGAGTTGGGCGTTCCTCTTTAGGACGTCGCTCCTCTAACCCTCGGAATCATAAATGGAAATCATCAGCAAACTAATAGACATTTTTCTTCACCTCGACAGACATCTCAATGAGATCATCGGCCAATACGGGACCTGGACCTATCTGATCTTGTTCGTAATCGTATTCTGCGAGACTGGCCTGGTTGTTACACCCTTCCTCCCGGGCGACTCGTTGCTGTTCGCCGCGGGTGCTTTTGCCGCTTTGGGTTCATTGAACGTATTCTGGCTGTTTTTGCTACTCACGATCGCAGCTATCCTCGGCGACACGGTGAACTACTGGCTGGGGCATTGGGTAGGACCAAAGGTATTTCATCGCGAGAACGTCCGGTTTCTGAACAAAAAGCATCTGGACCGAACTCACGAATTCTACGAACGGTATGGCGGCAAGACGATCATCATTGCGCGCTTCGTGCCGATCGTCCGGACCTTTGCGCCTTTTGTTGCCGGTATCGGGAGCATGACTTACTGGCGGTTTATCGCCTACAACGTTATCGGCGGCGTTGCATGGGTCGCGATCTGCGTGTTCGCGGGTTATTACTTCGGTAATCTTGAGATCGTCAAAAACAACTTCTCGCTTGTGATCATAGCGATCGTTCTGATTTCGGTGTTGCCGATGGCAGTTGAGTATCTCCGCCATCGGATCAGCCGATCGAGTGAAAACGCCACGCGGACAGAACTCCGCTCCGACAGCTCAGAATAGAACCCTCCACGGGCGGCCCTCAGCGGGCGCCCCTCATCGCGGCCTCGATAGATAGCCCAAGGGTGTGTCAGCTATATTATTACTCAACCAAGGGGCGACCCGCGGAGGGACGCCCGTACAGGTGAGGCGGCACTTTAACGCTGAAGGACGGATGATATGCGAAAAACGATGTTGGTGATTGGTGTTTTGCTTTTGACCGCAGCCGCCGCAGTTGCACAACAGCTACCTGCCAGTTCGCCGGAACCGAGCGTAAAGCTGCCCCCGGCTCTGGCCCGAGTGCTGACTGACTACGAGGCTGCGTGGCGAAGCCGGGACGCCGCTGCTCTCGCTGCCTTGTTCGCAGAGGACGGGTTTGTGCTTCCGAGCGGCCGGCCACCCATCAGGGGGCGCGCCGGCGTCCAGAAATACTATACGGGTAAGGGCGGTCCGCTCGCGCTTCGAGCCATCGCCTTCGCAGCGGAGGGCTCGGTCGGCTACATTATCGGAGGCTACGCGGAGAAAGAGGGAGAGCCGGACATCGGAAAGTTCACGCTGACGCTGCGTAAGGGGGCGGGCCGATGGCTGATCATGTCGGACATGGACAACTCGAATCGCGGCGCCCGCTGACGCCTTCATGTACGGGCGTCCCTCTGTGGACGCCCCTCCTTGGCGCTAAAAACAACGCCTGCGTATCGAGGGGCGTCCACAGAGGGACGCCCGTACAGGTCGATCATAGACTTGATACTGGAAAGGGCGGAGCCAATTGACCGGGCCGCTCATCGTCACGATAAACAACCCGCTCGAGAAAGAGTCCGGACGGCGGCGCAGTGAACGCGGCGACATCGAACGATCTTACAAAAGCGGACCGCTTCGAAACCGGGCCCAATAGACTTGCGAAATCGTCAACCGCGAGTCTTCCCCTCCCTACTTCGACAAGAGCCCCGACAATTCTCCGCACCATCTTCCACAAGAAATGCGACGCGCTGATTCGAAACAGGATGAGGTCGCCGGCTTGTGCGATCTCGACGCCCTTCACGACAACGACGGTCGATCGCTGGTCTACCTGAAGGTCGCAAAAGGTCGCGAAATCGTGACGGCCCGTCAATAGCCCCGCTGCGGTGCTCATAGCTTCAACATCCAGCGGATCCCGCACCCACCACACAAACTTCTTCGCGAACGCCGTCCTTCTTGTCGAAATCTGGTAGACGTAGTAGCGACTGATCGCGTCGCGTCTCGGATCAAAGCCCGCGCTGGCCTCTTCAAGCGTCAAAACGCTTATGTCGGCCGGCAGTTTGTCGTTCAACGCATAAAGCAACTCGACAGGCCTGGCACTTCGCGAGGCCTTTAAGCGAACAACCTGTGCAAGAGCATGAACGCCCGCGTCTGTTCGCCCGGCGCCTGCAAGGTCAACTCGCTCATTGAAGAACTTCTCGGCTGCGCCGCGCAGCTCGCCGGCCACGGTGCGCGAGGCCTTTTGCTCCTGCCAGCCGTAGTAGCGCGTTCCATCGTACTCGACAGTCAGTTTCCAAACGGCCATCAGAACACCTCGACGATTGGTTGTACCTCTCGGAGACGAGCTTGAGGGAGCAGCCACCGCCTGTCAACGGCGCGCGTCCCGGCCCCGCGAATCAAGCAGACCAACTTCGATGTTGACTCCATTGCACGACAGCGCTATTATAGGCGCGCGTAATGTTCGGCTTTGCTTTTCTAATTGATATGATCCTTGATGCGATAGATTATAAGCTACTCGAGGTTCTGCAACAGAATGCTCGAATGACCCAGATGGAGATGGCGAGCGCCGTGGGGCTGTCACAGCCGGCTGTCGCGGAGCGTATGCGCAAGCTTGAACAGGAGGGCATCATCCGGGGCTACGCCGCGCGAGTCAATGCTCGCAAGCTGGGCAAGGACATCTCCGCGTTCATCGGCGTCAGCATCGAACATCCAAGGTACAACGCAGGGTTTGCAAAAAAGATTCTTGCGCTTCCCGATGTGCTCGAGTGTCATCGCGTAACCGGCTCCGACTCGTATTTGCTCAAGGTGGTCACGGAGAACACCGAGAGCCTGGATCGGTTGATTTCGGATCTGCTTCGAGTGATCCCCGGCGTCACTCGAACCCTGACCTCGATTGTCACCTCGTCAATAAAGGAGGGCTCGCACATCACTCCCGCGGCCACACTAGAGAAAGATGCTCGACAACGACCCAAGGGTTTAAAAACTCGAAGGAAGCGCCATTGATCATCCGCCGCTAGTCTCACAGGCGTAGTTCGCCTTCAGGAAAGGAGGAGCCAGTGGTAACCCACACCGCGAAAGTAAGAAGCCTCTCGCCCGGCTCGGAGGACTCGGCAAGAGTCAACAAGCACAGTCACCGCTTCGCGCGCCGGATGTCCAAAATGAGCGTCTCGGCGGTGCGTGAAATCCTAAAAGTCACGGAGCGCCCGGAGATCATCTCATTCGCGGGCGGGCTGCCTGCGCCGGAGTTGTTTCCCCTTGCCGAGATCGCTCGCGCGCACGCACGAGTATTTGAGGAAGAGGGACCCGCTGCGCTTCAGTACAGCACGACCGAGGGCTGGCTCCCGTTGCGAGAATGGATTGCCGCAAGAATGAGACAACGCGGCGTCGCCGCCGAGGCCGACCGCGTGTTGATTACCACCGGTTCGCAGCAAGGCATCGATCTGGTTGGAAAGGTCTTTCTTGAACGCGGCGACACGGTTGTTGTCGAGAACCCTTGCTATGTGGCTGCACTTCAAAGCTTCAGCGCTTACCAAGCGAGGCCCATTCCAGTCGAAAGCGACGACGAAGGTATGCGCGTCGACCAGGTCGAGGAAGCGCTGAAGCATCATCCGAAGCTGATCTACGTTGTCTCGGAGTTCTCAAACCCGAAGGGCACGACTCTGTCGCCGGAGCGGCGGAACCGGCTTATCGAACTGTCCCATCGGTATGATGTCCCGATCCTGGAAGACAACCCGTACAGCGAGCTTCGTTATACGGGTGTTGCGGCCGCACCGCTGGCGGCTCTCGATCGCGACGGCCTGGTGATTCACCTTGGCACATTTTCAAAGACGCTCAGTCCGGGGATGAGAATAGGATGGCTCATCGCGGCGGATCCGATCTTCAAACATGCTGTAGTAGCGAAGCAGGCGGCGGATCTCCACACCAGCACCGTCGAACAACGAGCCGCCGCGCGTTTGCTGCGGGACTTTGACTACGATGGGCATATCCGCCTCCTGTGCCAGGTTTACGGCGAGCGCTTCAAGACGATGCGCGACGCCATCGAACATCACTTCCCTGCCGGGACCCGTTGGACAAAGCCAGACGGCGGGCTCTTTCTCTGGGTCGAGTTACCGGAGACAGTCAGCGCCGAAGAGATGTTCCAAGATGCGCTGCGCGAGCGCGTGGCGTTTGTGCCCGGAACGTCGTTTTTCGTGGGAGAACCGCGCACGAACTTCATGCGGTTGAATTTCTCAAACCAGAAACCGGAGATGATCAAGGAAGGCATCAAGCGAATCGCCGGCCTTTTGAAACGGAGGCTTGCATGAACAGCAAGAAGTTCGTTATTGCGGACGTCTTTACCGATGAGCGGTTTGGAGGAAACCAACTCGCGGTCTACACCGACGCGCGTGGTCTCGACACGGCGACGATGCAGAACATCGCGCGTGAGATGAACTACTCGGAAACAACTTTTCTCCTCCCGCCCGAACAAGGGGGCGACTATCGCGTTCGCATATTTACCCCCAGGAGCGAGCTTCCCTTTGCCGGGCATCCGCTGGTCGGTTCCGCGTTCGTGATAGTCACCGAGAAGATGAAAGAATGGAGCCAGCCGCTGACTTCGCTGGAACTCGAAACCGGAGTTGGCCTGATTCGCGTGGAGGTTGAGACCAGGCAGGGGCGCGCCGGCCACAGCACGATGACCCAACCGCTTCCTGTCCCGAAAGCCGCCTACTCTGATATCGCGATGTTAGCTCGCGCCTTGTCGTTGGAGGTTTCCGACATCGAAAGCACCGGCTTGCCGGTGGAACCGATCTACAACGGCATTACGACGATGATCGTGCCGGTCGCGACGCGCGCCGCGGTCGAGCAAATCAAGATTGACGCCGGGGCGTTGGAGCGAATCAGCCTCGAGGCCGGCGTTGACACGGTGCTCGCTTTGACGCTGGAGACTCTGATGCCATCGAGCACGGCGCACTGCCGCGTGTTCGCGCCCGCTGAAGGCATACTGGAAGACGCAGCGACCGGCTCGGCTAATGGACCCCTCGGGTTCTACCTTGTCCGTCACAAGCTTGTTAAGGCGGAGCGAATTACGAAGATCGTGAGCGAGCAGGGCTATGAGATGAAGCGCCCGAGTCTGCTCCACATCGAAGTCGAGACCGATCCGGCAAACGGTGGGGTCGTAGGAGTGCGGGTCGGAGGCGGAGTTGTGATAGCCGGACACGGCGAGATGTTTGTTTCCTGACGCGGAGCAGACGCCAGACTGCGCCGCTGATGATGATGAATCTGTACGGGCGTCCCTCCGTGGGCGCCCCTCCTTCGTATCACGGCGCTTCGGCATTGAGCAGGGGCGCCCACGAAGGGACGCCCGTGCAGGCTCGCAAGCAGCCGGACACGGACCAAAGGAGTTGCAAAAATGGCTGACAACTTGATTCGATTGAAGACCGGCCTGGCAGAAATGCTGAAGGGCGGAGTGATCATGGATGTGACAGACGCCGACCAGGCCCGCATCGCCCAGGACGCGGGAGCGGTTGCGGTGATGGCGCTCGAACGCGTGCCGGCCGACATTCGGGCGGAGGGCGGCGTCGCGCGCATGGCTTCGCCCAAAAGGATTCGTGAGATCATGGCCGTGGTCACGATCCCGGTTATGGCGAAGGTCCGAATCGGCCACTTCGCGGAAGCTCAGGTGCTCGAAGCGCTTGGCGTCGACTTCATTGACGAGAGCGAAGTGCTTACACCTGCCGACGAAGAACACCACATCGACAAGCAGAGCTTCAAGGTGCCGTTTGTCTGCGGCGCGCGCGATCTCGGCGAGGCGCTCAGGCGAGTCGGGGAAGGCGCGGCGCTGATTCGAACAAAGGGCGAAGCGGGCTCCGGCAATATTGTCGAAGCTGTTCGACACCTGCGACGCATAAATCAAGAAATAAAGCGGCTGACCGTCCTCGGCGCGGAAGAATTGATGACTGAGGCCAAGAAGCTTGGCGCGCCGTTCGAGATCGTTCGGCTGGTTGCGAGCACCGGACGGCTGCCCGTCCCCAACTTCGCCGCCGGCGGAATTGCAACACCAGCCGATGCCGCGCTCTGCATGCAGCTTGGTGCGGAGTCAGTGTTTGTTGGATCGGGGATCTTCAAGTCGGCGGACCCGGCCGTTCGCGCTCGGGCGATCGTCAAGGCTACGACGCACTACAACGATTCGAAGATGGTTCTCGAAGCGAGCGAGGAACTCGGCGAGGCGATGCGCGGACTTGACGTCTCCAAGTTGCCCGAGAGCGAACTCCTTCAAACCCGAGGATGGTAAGGCTTGTGATCCCGAAGGGCATCACCTTCGGCTCGCCACCGACGATGACCATGAGTGGTAGAACGCTTGGCGTACTGGCGGTTCAGGGTGACTTCGCTGCGCACGCTCGCGCACTCGAGCGCATTGGCGTGAGGGCAGTCGAGGTTCGCCGCGCCGCTCATCTCGCGCGCATCGACGGCCTGATCATTCCCGGCGGTGAGAGCACGACCATGTTGAAGTTCATCACCGAAGAAGACCTCAGCAACTCGATAATTGCATTCTCGCGCGAAGGCAAGCCCGTCTTCGGAACGTGTGCGGGGACGATCCTGCTGGCGCGCGAGGTGGGCAATCCGCGCCAGCACTCACTCGGTTTGATCGACATCGAGGTCGAACGCAACGCTTACGGCCGGCAGGTTGACAGCTTTATTGCATCAACCGAGACAACGCTCGAAGGCGGACCCCTGGAAGCGGTGTTCATTCGCGCGCCGAGGATTCGACGAGTCGGGCCAAACGTCGAGGTGCTCGCAAGCATCGAGAGCGAACCTGTCCTTGTGCGCGAAGCCAACACGCTTGCAGCCACGTTTCACCCCGAGCTGACCGAAGACCAGCGTGTACATCGCCTCTTCGCCGAGATGGTCGCCCATTCCATCAAACGGAATTACCCAGTCGTATTGCTCGCCTAGTCTGCATTCCGGGCCTTCCGCTATTATCATGCGTGGTCTGCGTCCTCGCCGCGTGAATACACAGGCCGCCGCGGTTTCGTTCGGAGGATGCTGAGCTTTGCAACTAGAACAACGTTGAAGAAACAGCAGATAACCCCGCTTGTCGCGCGCGTCGAGGAGCTCGAAGCGTTCGACATCACCGTCGAAGCTCAGACCGAGAGATTTCGTTGCCCAGGCCCTGGCACTCAACCGCACCAGCACCGTCAAACACCGTGTGTCCAGGTTATCATCTCACCGAACGGCAAGTAGACGGCGGCGCGTATCGAGTATTAATCTGAGGGCGACTTGGTGACCGGGCACGAAGTGAGAATACGAGACTACAAACATGCGGACTTCGAACGACTCTACGAGATCGACCAGGCGGCGTTTCCAAAGGGCATCGCATATTCGCATCTTGAGCTTCAGTTCTATATCCGGTCGCGGAAGAGCCGAACGCTCGTCGCGGAAGCTGACGACGAAGTAGTCGGGTTTGTCATTGGGTGCTCGGAGCCCAGGCAACTTGCCCACATCATCACGATCGACGTGACGCCGCATCGGCAGCGCCAGCAGATCGGCAGCCGGCTGCTCGACGAAATCGAGCAATGGCTGTGGAAGCAGGGCGCCGAAGCGGTTTATCTCGAGACGCCGGTTGACGACACAGGCGCGCAGGCGTTCTACGAGAAGCACGGGTACTTCGTGCTCGACCGCATCGAGGCCTACTACAACCATTCAGTTGATGCGTTAGTGATGACGAAGATCTGCAAACGGCGGAGTAGTTAATGGTCCTAGTCAGCGAGCCCGCGAAGCGGGCGACAGCGCGCAGCCCTGTGAGGAAGCGGAGCGATGATCATAAAGCGGCGGACAATAAAAATGGCTATCGTCGCCATCGTCCTGATTCGAATGCTTTCTCCGGGTAACCTCGGCGTCCCCGCGGCTCCGCGGTTAGTAAGCATCGAAATCCTGCTAACCGCAGAGTCGCCGGGACGCAGAGACAACGCGGGAGAATTGAATCTAGGACCCCACCCCATCGCAAGCCTGCCTGCTCACAACGCAATGGCTTCGCCGGCGCAGACTGGTACGTCACAACGGGTGAACGAGTTCTTGCGATTGGCGCGACCTCAACTCGCGACCGGAAATGATTGTGTCGACGCAACGGATTATGTCCGGAGGCTGCCCCTCAAGCAGCAACTCGCGTTGGCTCGAGCCATCGTCAATGATCCAGACGCCCGCATTGGCTATATTGGAGCGAACATCCTTATTGCGCACGGATACGCTCGCGATGCGGTGCCCGCGCTAGCGGCAATCGTTGCCAGCGGACGTGTTCAAACGCAGCTTAACGGGCGGCTCGGTTACGACTGGCTACACGGTGACGACGACACCCTGTTCCTTCGTTTGATGATTAGGATCAACCGCTACCTTTTGGCCAACTTAAGCAAATACACTGGTGAGGAACGCAGGCGAGTCGAAGACGTCTTAATGGGAGGGCTTTTTAAAAGGTCGTCGGAGGCTTTTTCCAAAGCCAGGGCCAGGAAACTGATTTCTGAATGGGAAGAGGCGCTCGGGAAACGACGATAGATGCGATTCCGCCAACTGATGGGGTGCAACGGTCCCTTTGCTAGCGTTCGCCTGATTAGCACCGGGCCTCCAAGAGTGCCGTGGATACCATCGGGCTTCAGCCGATGGTATCCGTCTAACGATGCCCTCAGTCGTTAGGTCAAAGCTGAAACTCAACCGGCCATGTGACGGCTCCTTGTTCCCCAAAACTCCAGCGTGCTACTTTGAGTGAACCTTTGTTCGTGAGGAGATAAGATTGAATGAAAGTTGAAACGGGCGTGATCGCTGCCGCAGGCTCGGGGACTCGCATGCTTCCCGTGACACTGGGGTATCCAAAGGAGCTTCTGCCGATCATTAACAAGCCCGCCATTCACCTGATCGTTGAAGAGTTCATCGATTCCGGTCTCAAGAAGATCATCATCGTCGCGGGCGAAAACTCGGGCCCGCTCCGCCGCAACTACGCACCCGAGAACCTTCCCGCGCCCGGCAAGTACAAATCGGTCGATGAGTTCGTCGGCAGGCTGTCGGGCGTCGAGATCATCGTCGAGCAGCAGACCGGGCCCTACGGTAACGGAACACCGCTGATTGTGGCGGGCACTCACATACCTGAGGGCGAGGGCTTCATATATGCTTATGGCGACGATCTCATTAAGTCGGCGCGGCCGTTCACCCGGCGGTTGATCGACACTCATAACCGCACGGGCGCGCTTGTAATAGCAACTCAGCGCATTCCTCTGGAAAACGTGATTCGCTACGGCGTGGTAAAGCTCAAGGAAGGAGACAACCCCGATGGAGAGCTTCAAGACCTGGTCGAGAAGCCAACGCCCGAAGAAGCTCCGTCGGACCTCGCCGTGTTTGGGAGGTTCCTGCTATCAACCGAAATCAGCCGGATCCTGACTGAGATTCCGCGCGGCAAAGGGAACGAGCTGTGGTTGACCGACGCGCTTCGCGAATTCATTCGCCGAGGCGGCCGCATTGTGAGCGAGTCCCTCACCGAAGGAATGTGGCTGACGATCGGCGACCCGGTCAATTACTTGAAGACCGTGATCGAGTATGCGCTCGCGGATGCCGAGCTTCGAGCGGCGCTGGCTCCCCGCATACAGGCATTGCTGAAAGAGGCGAATTGAGCACGTTAAGGGCACTCCAGTTTTCAGCACCCGAGCTACCTCTTGGGCTCACCGAACGACCGCAAAGACCCGTCTGGCTTTGATCGAAGACAGACGGATGTCGTCACTTTGGACTAACCCTGAACTCCCTCCTCATATCTGCCGCGGTTGTCTTTGCAACGCGGTCTTGCTGTGTTAGTTGTTGACACGAGCAAAACGACTCGAGTTGAGAACTCTTTAGCGGTGAAGAAGTTCCTCAAGAACCTTTGGATCGGTCGCAGCCCCGGCTGGCTGGTTCCGCGCGTTATAATCATCGCGGTAGTTGTCCTCGTTGGGTTAATCATGGTGTTCGAAGAAAGCTTGATCTATTTTCCGTCGAAGTACCCGGACGGATATTGGGAAGTCGACGACATCCCGGCGCGCGAAGGCGTCGTCGTCCCGAAGGTTGAAGATTGCAATTTCGAAACAACAGATGGAGTGCGGCTTCACGGCTGGTACTGCACTCCCCATCGCAGGTCTAAGGGCGGGCTCGTCCCCGTCCCGGCCGAGATGACGCTGCTTTGGTTTCACGGCAACGCCGGCAATATCAGCTATAGGTACGAAATGATTCGCGCGCTGATGCAGTTGCCTGTGCGGGTGTTCATCATCGACTATCGCGGATACGGGAAGAGCGACGGCAAGCCGAGCGAGGCGGGGCTCTATCTGGACGCCCGCGCCGCCTGGGACTACCTTTTGGACGAACGGCATGAGGCTCCGAAACGCATAATCATCTTCGGCAAGTCGCTGGGCGGGGCTCCCGCGGTAGATCTCGCGACTCAAGTTGATCCCGCCGGCCTAATCGTGCAGTCAGGCTTCACGTCGGCCGGCGATATGGCTGCCGCTGTTTTACCATTCCTGCCGCGAGCGCTTTTGCGCACCAAGATGGATTCATTCAACAAGATCGGGCAAGTCCATTGCCCAAAGCTCTTCATTCACAGCCAGGCTGATGAAGTTGTGCCTTATGAACTTGGCCGGCGTCTCTACGAGGCTGCGCCCGAGCCAAAGCAGTTCTATGAAGTGGAAGGCTCGCCTCATAACTCGACGTACCTGGTTGGCGGAGCATCTTACCTCGACGCGCTGCGGAGCTTTATCGAGTCGTGCAAGCAGCTGTAGCTGGAATCACTTCCTAGGTTCGCAGGCCGCAACAGGGCGTCGATTTCGCGGGTCCGAGCGAAGAGGATCACGGATCCGCTACCGGGCAGGACTTGCGGCTTTCACCATATCGGGAATGTAGAAAGCCGCGATGCGCCGGGCGATGCCTTCGGGCTTCGCCTGGTCGCTGTTGGTGAGAACCATGACCGTCACCTTGTCATCCACATAGCGTTCGAATGCCGCCCTAAAGCCCGGCTGTGACCCGCCGTGGTAGACCACCCGGTGCCCATTCACTTGATGGATAAACCACCCAAATCCGTACGAGGTGTTGCGGCCGTCTTCCGCCTTGCGAGTGGTCTCGGCAACCGCTTTCCACATCTGCTCACGCATAGCCTGCTTCAGGATCTGATCCGAGTACAGCGCAGCGTCCCACTTCGCAAGATCGAGGACTGTGGAATCAAACGCGCCACTGGGACGCAACGCGATCAGGATGTCAGCGTTTTCGACCTTTGGCTTGCTCCAGTCATAACCGCTCGCGCGATTTGGCACTATCTCTTTGAGGCTTATCGTGTGCGTCGCGGTCATTCCTAAAGACTGAAACACTCGCTGTGCCAAGTACTGCCCCCAGGGTTGACCCGAAGCCTTGCTGATAATTTCGGCCAGGATGAAGTAACCGAGATTCGAGTATTCCCACTTCGAGCCGGTCGCGTACGACAGCGGCGAGCCGTAAGCCGCTTTGATGACCTCGGCGTTGCTCTGATCCTTGTAGGGATGGAAACCGGGCGACTCGCGAATCAAACCCGACGTGTGAGACAGCAGATGCCGGACTGTGATCTCTTTCCAGGTGTCCGGCGTTCCTTCAAGGTGCTTGCCCACCTTGTCGTCGATGCTGATCTTGCCTTCCTGAACGAGCAGCATGATCCCGGTTGCAATGATCGGCTTGCTGATGGAACCGATTCGATAAACGGTTTCTGGCGTGGCCGGCACGTTCAGCTCGACGTTTGCAAGTCCATACCCTTGTGCTCTTATGACCTTCCCATCCCGCACGACCGCGATTGAAAGACCCGGGATGCGCTGCTTCTCCATCTCGGCCTTGATGTAGTCGTCGAGTTGATCCGCGCGCGCGTTGATCGCGGCGGCTACGATCACAACCAGACTAAGAAGCGGAATTCGTTTCTTGAGCATTCAGCCCTCCTTAAAGTCCAATAGCGATCGGCAGCGCCTCAACGGGTGCAAAACTTGAATCTCGCCGACCCCGATCGTTCACCAGGGTCAGTTTCAGCAGGGCACCGAAGAGAGGGACCTTGCCACCAAGCCACAAAGACAGGAAGCCGCACCAAATCATTGAATGCATGAGTTGTGGGATTTGTGCTCCTTTGTGTCATCGTGGCTTAGTGGCGATGATGGCAGAGCGAAGATCATTGATATGCGAATCACCGTAGACCGATGCGGTCGACCAGGCTCGCGAATCGCGGGTCACCGTGAAGCCAATCAAACCGTGGATCGACTTTCAGGTACACGAGGTAATCCGCTCGGCCCTGGAAGGCCTGTTCAAGCCAGTTGAACGTCTCTTCCTTGTTCCCAAGACCCGAATAGATTAATGCAATGTGGTAGGGTGAAATGTAGCGATCCGAAGACAACCGCTGAAGGTCTGCGAGTATCTTCTGAGCCTCGTCCCTTTTCCCTGCCAGCGCGTACGTGTGGGCAAGTTCGGCTCGCATAAGTGGCGAGCCGTTTGTGGCGACCGCTCGCTGAAATTCGCTGATGGCCAGGTCATATTTCCCCTTCTGTGCGTAAGCCTGGCCCAAATACCGTCGCGCGGCAAAGTAAGTCGGATCCATCTCCAGAATCTTCTGGCACACGGTGATCGAATCGTCGTACCGGTGCGCGAAGAAGTACACAAACCCGAAGTGCGAACGGATGATAGAAGAGGTCGAGTCCAACTCCTGGGCTCGCTTTGTGTGGGCGATCGCTTCGTCCGAGCGACCGAGCGCGACAAGCAGGTTAGCGTACCATTGATAAGCTTGCGCCGACTTCGAGTTCAATCGAAGAGCTTGTTTGAACTCCCTCTCGGACTCCGCCCACTTCCAATCTCCCCGGAACAGAGCGTAGGCCAGCGACGTGTGAGCTTCGGCAAGACTGTCATCGACATCGAGAGCCTTCTGCGCCTCGGCTTTCGCCAGTGGAAATGCTTCGCCGGGAGGTTTCGCGCCGTACGTCGCCAGCATGTTGTAGCAGTCGGCCAGGCCCGCGTGCGCCAATGCATAGTCCGGTTTGAGCGCAACCGCCTTATCAAAATACTCGATGCCTTTGTTTAGCCCATCGGGCGTGCGCTGGTTCAAGTAGTTGCGCCCGGTCGCGTAAAGGTCCTGGGCGTCCAACTCCTTGCGCTGCTCCTCGCTGAGCCTCAAACCAATCTTCTCAAGGACACTGCGCGCAAGCCGATGGTGAGCCAGCGTCAGCTCGGAAAACTTTAGCTTCTCTTGCGCACCCCATATGCGGCTCTTATCTCGCGCGTCCACAAGCTCGGCATTCACCGTGATGACGTCGTCGCGCTTGCTGATTCTCCCGATCATCACGGCCCTGACCCCCAGCTCTCTCGCGACTGTTTGCGGATCGAGCTGTCGGCCCTTGTATTGCTCTACTGAGCCATAAGAGGTCACCCGAAGACGTGGAAACTCAAAAAGGTTGTTGATGATTCCTTCTGTTATTTCGTCAGAGATCGAGTCCATCTTCGCGTCGCCGGTTTGATTCGAGAAAGGCAGAATCGCAACAGAATTGATGGGTCGTCGGGTGCTTACGAAAGTGATCGCAAGAGCGGCGATGACCGCGGCGGCCAGCACAAAGATCGTAGCCTTCTTATGCCGCTTGATTTCGCTGACAAGGTATTCAGCGCTCGACGTCGTGCGAACCGACTGACTTGACGCGCCCAATGCGATTGTGTCGCCGGACCCGGATCCCGCTGCTCCGCTCGCGCTCCGCCCGCGCATCACCGCGTCGCGAGCCCACTCAGGCGGCGATGAGTGCTCAATCTCCGCTTCAACCTCGAGACGTTGCTTGAGCCGTCTAAGGTCGATCAACAGATCTTTGATCGACTGATAGCGCTCTTCGCGGTCCTTCGCCAGCGCTTTGCCGACGATGCGCTCGAGCTCCGCCGGCACGTCAGGCGAGAATCGCGCCAGCGGAAGGTGCTTCTTGCCGATAATGCCGGTGATCACGTCGCCGAAGCTCGAGCCTTCAAACGGGACGCGGCCCGCGGTCATCTCGTACAACACCACTCCAAAGCTGAAGATGTCGGTTCTTGCATCGACCGGGGCGCCTCGGGCCTGTTCGGGCGACATATAACTGACCGTCCCCATCACCACGCCCGGGTTGGTCTCAACGACTCTCTTGGTGACCGCCGTCGGATCGATGGCCGATTCGCCGGCCGTCGAGGCCTCGGTGAGCTTTGCCAGCCCGAAGTCCAGAACCTTTACCACGCCGTCGGGCCGCACCATGATGTTTTCCGGCTTGATATCCCGATGAGTTATTCCGGCAGCGTGCGCTGTCGCAAGCGCGCTCCCGACCTGTATCGCCACATCGAAAATCTCGGCGTTCGATAATCGTCGTGTAGCGAGCCGT
Source organism: Blastocatellia bacterium (assembly GCA_049273855.1). Taxonomy (GTDB): domain Bacteria; phylum Acidobacteriota; class Blastocatellia; order UBA7656; family UBA7656; genus Onstottus_B. The sequence goes on along the minus strand of JBASRN010000085.1, from coordinate 7,426 downwards.
CTGCGCAGTGTCTCGCCTTCGATGAACTCGGTGGAGATGAAATGCACCGAATCCACTTCGCCAATTTCAAAGATCGTGATGAGGTTGGGGTGATTGAGAGCGGAGGCGGCCCGAGCCTCCTGCTGGAATCGGCGAACGCGGTCTTCATCCTGGGTGTAGTCGGCGGACAAGAACTTGAGAGCGATCTTGCGCCCCAGTCGCGTGTCGCGCGCCAGGTATACCTCGCCCATCCCGCCCGCACCAAGCGAGTCGAGAACCTTGTATGGACCGATGTTGGTTCCGGGGTCTATCGGCAAGACGCGAAAGCCTCCACTACTTTTGCTGAACCTGATCCTGAAGCGGCCTGTTGAGCGAGCCCCAACAGCCTCTCTTGGCCGGGCAAAGCTTATCACCCGCAGACTCTGTTTTTCAATCATACCCTCACGCAAACGCGGTGCTTCCGTCTGAGACGTGCGCGTTGACACTCACTTGGACCGTCAACTATCATCACGCTTAGTTCCCGTTTTGATCTCATCCCTTTGTGCCTTGCGACTTTGTTTTGAGGAGAACTTGATGAGCACGAGCGAAATAACCAACCAACTGCATGAGGCCGAGCGCGAGTGGGAAGAGCGTACGCTCGAGCCCACACTCAAGCGGATGCCGGAGAGCAAGGACAAGTTCACGACGGTTTCGCTCGCGCCGGTGGAACGGCTGTACACACCCAACAGCATTCCGGATTTCGACTACGAGCGCGAGCTTGGGTTTCCGGGCGAGCCGCCTTATACCCGAGGCATCCACGCTACCGGGTATCGCGGAAAGCTGTGGACCATGCGCCAGTTCGCGGGGTTCGGTTCGGCGTTCGACACAAATGAGCGGTTCAAGTATCTCCTGGAACACGGGCAAACCGGGCTCTCGGTTGCGTTCGATCTTCCAACATTGATGGGCTACGACTCGGATCACCCGTTTAGCGAAGGCGAAGTCGGAAAGTGCGGGGTGGCGATTTCGAGCCTGGCCGATATGGAAGCCTTGTTTGACGGCATCCCCATCGAGCAGGTCACGACTTCGATGACCATCAACGCTCCGGCCTCGATGATCTTCGCGATGTTCCTGGCCGCGGCGGAGAAGCAAGGCGCAGACTGGAAGAAGGTCGGCGGCACGCTTCAAAACGACATTCTGAAGGAATACATAGCTCAGAAGGAATGGATCTATCCGCCCCGGCCGTCGATGCGGCTGATAACCGACACGATCGAGTTCTGCACAAAGGAAGTTCCGCGATTCAATCCCATTTCGATCTCGGGCTATCACATTCGCGAAGCCGGCTCGACCGCGCTTCAGGAGCTGGCGTTCACGCTGCGCGACGGGATCGAATACGTGCAATATGCGCTCGATGCGGGAATGGACGTGGACGATTTCGTGCCTCGGCTGAGCTTCTTCTTCAACGCGCACAACGACTTCTTTGAAGAGATCGCCAAGTACCGGGCAGCTCGGCGAATCTGGCACCGTGTGATGACCGAACGATTCGGCGCGAAGAATCCGAAGTCGTGGATGATGCGGTTCCATACGCAAACCGCGGGCGTGTCGCTCACTGCTCAACAACCGATGAACAACATCGTTCGCGTAGCGATTCAAGCGTTGGCGGGCGTCCTGGGCGGCACTCAATCGCTGCACACCGACGCTTATGACGAAGCGCTCGCGTTGCCTTCGGACCAGGCGGCGCTGCTTGCGCTTCGAACCCAACAGATCATCGCTCACGAGTCGGGCGTCGTGAACACCGTGGACCCGCTGGGCGGTTCATACTTGCTCGAGACGTTGACGCTCGATATGGAGGAGGGCGCTTTTGACTACTTCCGAAAGATCGACGGGTTAGGCGGAATGGTTGAAGCGATCGACGCCGGCTATCCGCAACGTGAGATTCAAGACTCGTCGTACGAGTATCAGAAGGCGGTCGAATCCGGCGACAAGATCATCGTAGGCGTGAACGACTACGTGATGAGCGACCAGCCTTCGGCGATGAACCTGCTTCAGATAAACGAGTCGGTCGGTGAGCTTCAGGCGGAGCGGTTGACCAAACTGCGCGCCGAACGGGACAACGGGAGGGTCGAGAGCACGTTGAAACGGTTGGCGGAAGGCGCGCGAGGACGCGAGAACACGATGCCGCTGTTGCTGGACTGCGTCCGGGCTTATGCGACGCTTGGAGAGATGTGTGACGCGCTCAAGCCGGTGTTTGGGATTTATCAGGAGCCGGCGTTCTGATGGCTGATCCTGGTGCTCGATCCGCGTCATCCGCCGTAATCTGCGGCCGGCTGCCTTTCCCGGGCCTCCTAAGAGATAAGAATGACTGACGAACGAATCAGGGTATTGCTCGCAAAACCCGGTCTCGACGGGCACGACCGCGGCGTCAAAGTCATCGCGCGAGCGCTGCGTGACGCGGGTATGGAAGTCATCTACACCGGTCTTCGCCAGACGCCCGAGATGGTCGTGAACGCAGCCTTGCAAGAAGACGTTGACGTGATCGGCTTGTCGATTCTGTCGGGCGCTCATATGACGCTCTTCCCGCGCGTGGTCGAACTGGCGCGCGAAGCCGGGCTCGACAATGTGATCGTTTTCGGCGGCGGCATCATTCCTGACGAAGACGTGCCTCGGCTTAAAGAGCTCGGTGTGAGCGAGGTCTTCACTCCCGGCGCGAGGATGGATGAGATCATCGACTTCATTCGCCAAAACTCGCGTGGAGCAGGTCATCCCGCATAGGTCCTCCTTTCCCGCGCAACAACCCTCTCCCCCTTCCCATCTAACCCGAGTAGAAGGCATTAGGCGCGGGGGCAAGCCCACCTTCCCGACCTGAAAATGTTGCGACTTTATGAAATGAGCCGCATATTCTCAGGTCGGGAAGACAAGCTTGCCTCCGCTGGAGAGGCGGGACGCCCGAGCTCCCAGCCTCATCTTGTTACCAATCCCATCCCTGCTGTCATATATTTGGCTGGCCGGAACGACTAATACCTGAACAAAGAAAGTGAAGGGCCGTTGGCGAGTGGACGGGGCTGAACTTCGAAACGAACTCGAGAAGCACCACCGTGACAGCTACGGCTGGGCGCTCGCCTGCTGTCGGCAAAACCGGGCGGACGCGGAGAATACCTTGCAAACTGCTTATCTCAAAGTCCTGGACGGCAAAGCGCGGTTCGATGGGAGGTCGGCCTTCAAGACTTGGCTGTTCTCTGTCATCCGCAGGACTGCTATCGATCTTCGGCGGCGAGACGTGCTTGGCAGGCTTCGGTTGATCATGAACGAAGGGGGCCGGGCCCACGCCACAGAAAGCGTCGATCAAGCGGTCTACCGGTCAGAAGTTCAGACACTCTTTGGAGAAGCCCTTGCTGAATTGCCGCGCCGGCAGCGAGAAGTCCTGCAGTTGGTCTTCTATCACGACCTCACGCTTGCGGAAGCAGCGAGGGTTATGGGAGTTGGGATAGGCTCGGCGCGGACCCACTACGAGCGCGGCAAGAAACAGCTTCGAAGATCGATGGCAAAACTAGGCATCTACGATGAATCAGGATTTGCAAGAAAAGGAAATCAGGCAGCTCTTCCGTAACGAGCGGCGGGCGAATGAAAGCCTCACCCCTGATTTCGCAGTCACGCTCTACGCAGCGTTGTCGAGAAGGCGGGCGCGCCCGCGCCGCTTGATCTTGCGCGTCGCGTTTGGAGTAGTTGCGCTCGTCGCAATCGCCGGCTTTGTTTCCCTGTTGGCCGGTCGTTACCCGCGCGAGCAGGCGCCGAGTCTTGTCGCGGGTCCGAGCGAATCAGTCACCAAACCGGCTGCGGCGCCGGACGAACCCGCCTCGGCCCCGGCCCAACAGCCTGCGAAGCCTGCCCGTCGTGCCAATGGGCGTCGACAATCAACTAAGCATGCGGCCCCGCTGATCTCGCAGTGGCGGTCGCCAACGGAATTCTTGCTGAAGACGCCGGGCGATGAGTTGCTGCGAACCGTTCCACGGCTGGGCGCGTCGAGCGTCGAGATCAAACTCGATCTTTCATCTCCCAGGAACTGAATCGGAGGCAATATATGAAACGGAAATCTGTTTGGCTTTGCGCAGTCTTCTTCTCAAGCTGCATCGCTACGCCCGCGCAGCAACCCGTAGGCGATCCCATCGCCGACAGCTTCTTTGCGCCTGAGCTTGTCATGCAGCACCAACAGGCGATCGGGTTGACTGAAGAACAGAAGGAGTTCTTCAAGTCGGAATTCAGAAAAGCGCAAACCCGATTCACCGAGATGCAGTGGCAAATGCAGGACGAGGCGGAGAAGATGGTCGGTCTGGTGAAGCAGGAATCGACAAGTGAACAGCAGGTCCTTTCACAGCTCGACAAGGTGCTTGGTCTCGAACGTGAGATCAAGAGATTGCAGGTCTCGCTGCTGATTCAAATCAAAAACAAGCTCACGCCTGAGCAGCGCGCGCGACTCATGGAGATCAAGTCCCGGTCAAAATAATTGCGGGCAGGCCGCGTCTGGGGAGTCGCCACCAAGCCACCACGCAACCAAGTTCCACCAAGGTTGATCGATGCTCTACGTTGTCGGGCTTTGTGCTCCTTAGTGGCTTCTGCCCTTGTGGCGATCGCGTCGGGCCGCCGCATCCGCAAAGGCGTAAATCACCCACCTTTCTTCCCTGCCCGGCCACGCTGTCAGAACTCTTCCGCCGGATCTTCGACTTGCGCAGGCGTCGCCCGTGAGTTAGAAACACCGGCATGCGAAAGAAGATTCTCTGGATCCTGATCCTCGCCGCCGTGTCATTCGGCGTTCCCATTCAACGCGCGCACAATCAAACCGCTTATGCCCAGACGCGGCTTACCCCCGATGAGGAACTGATTGCCGAGCGAAACGCGATCGAGAAAGAACTGCAGTCGATTGCGATCATCGAGCGAAAGCTCATGGTCCCGATGCGCGACGGCAAGCGCATGGCGGCCGATGTCTATCGGCCTAAAGACACGTCGAAGAAATATCCGGTCATCTTCGTCCGCACCCCATACAACTTTAATTTCTGGGACGTCCGCAGAGGCGCGCCGCGCGACATGAGCACAGAGCTCGCCGCGGTGAAGCGCGGCTACGCCTTTGTGCAGATGAACGAGCGCGGCCACTTTTTCTCCGAGGGAAACTACGACATCCTGGGCCCGCCGCTCACGGACGGGGATGACGCCCTGTCGTGGATGTCCAAACAGCCCTGGTCGAACGGGAAAGTCGGCACGATCGGGTGTTCCTCGACCGCCGAATGGCAGTTGGCGGTCGCCGCGCAGGGCAATCCGGCGTTTGCGGCGATGATCCCGCAGGGGTTCGGCGCCGGCGTCGGGCGCGTCGGCCCGTACTGGGAGCAGGGGAACTGGTATCGTGGCGGCGCGGTCCAGATGTTGTTTATCGCGTGGATCCACGGCGAGCAGAACCAGGTTCGCCCTATGTTTCCAGGCAACACTTCGCAAGAGGACTTGATCCGCGCTTCGAAGTCGTTCGACATTGCGCAGCAGTTGCCGCCGGTCGATTGGTCAAAGGCGCTGCGGCACCTTCCCGTAATGGACATCATCAAGGCCGTCGATGGCCCGCACGGGATCTTCGCCGACTCTATGCCCGTCGAGAGTGGCGGCGCGATGATCAAACGCGCGCCAAACGATCCGGCCTGGTACAAGGGAGGATTGTGGCACGACAACATGACCATCAACGTGCCGGGCTTCTGGTTCATGTCGTGGTACGACGTTTCGGTTGGGCCTAATCTCGCCGCTTACAATCACGTGCGAAAAACTGCCAGGCCTGAGATTGGAAACCAGCAGTACCTGATAATCGCGCCGGTGCTCCATTGCTCCTACAAGCGCGCTACTGAGGACACGATCGTCGGCGAGCGCAGCATGGGTGACGCGCGGTTGGATTACGACGACTTGACATATGGTTGGTTCGACTACTTCCTCAAGGGAGAGAAGAACGGCATCCTCGAAAAGATGCCGAAGGTACGCTACTTCACGATGGGGATCAACAAGTGGCAGACATCGGACACATGGCCTCCCCGTGGCGCGCAACAGATTAGCTTATTCCTCTCAAGCGGCGGGAAGGCGAATTCACTCAACGGCGACGGTGCGCTTACTGAAGCGGCCCCGACGGCGGACAGTCCGGATAAGTTCGAGTACGACCCTATGAACTCCGTGCCATCGCACGGTGGGAATGTCTGCTGCACCGGGAACGCAGTGGCGGGCGGCGCATTCGATCAGCGCGCGATGGAAGCGCGCTCCGACATTCTGGTTTATAGCACCGAGCCTCTCCAGCAAGGGATTGAAGTGAGCGGTCCGATCGAGGTAACGCTCTATGTGTCGTCGGATGCGAAGGACACGGACTTCACGGTGAAGCTGATCGACGTGTATCCGGACGGACGGGCTTACAATCTGGACGAGACGATCCAGCGGATGAGATATCGGAACGGGTATGACAAACCTGAGGTGTGGATGGAGGCTGGCAAGGTGTACAAGGTGACGCTGCAGCCGATGACGACGAGCAATTACTTCGAGGCGGGCCATCGAATTCGCCTGGAGGTATCGAGCAGCAACTTCCCGCGCTTCGATCGCAACATGAACACGGGCGGGAAGAACTACGACGAAGTGAAAGGCGTCGTTGCGCACAACGCGGTGCACCACTCGAAGCAGCATCCGTCAGAGCTCAAGATCTCGGTGGTAAAGAAGTAGCCTGCGTCTGAGGTGTTAGAGAGACCGCTTTCCCTAGCCCAGGCGTTCACGCCTGAGTCACGCGTGATCGACCGAGCAGATAGCTTTCCCTAGCCCAGGCGTTCACGCCTGGGTCACGCGTGACCGACCGAGCACACAGCTTTCTCCCTAGCCCGGGCGTTCACGCCTGGGTCACGCGTGCCGACCGAGCAGATAGCTTTCCCTAGCCCGGGCGTTCACGCCTGGGTCACGCGTGACCGACCGAGCAGATAGCTTTCCCTAGCCCAGGCGTTCACGCCTGGGTCGCGCGTGCCGACCGAGCAGATAGCTTTCCCTAGCCCAGGCGTTCACGCCTGGGTCACGCGTGATCGACCGAGCAGATAGCTTTCCCTAGCCCAGGCGTTCACGCCTGGGTCACGCGTGACCGACCGAGCACATAGCTTTCTCCCTAGCCCAGGCGTTCACGCCTGGGTCACGCGTGCCGACCGAGCAGATAGCGTTCCCTAGCCCAGGCGTTCACGCCTGGGTCACGCGTGACCGACCCAGCAGAAAGCTTTCCCTAGCCCAGGCGTTCACGCCTGGGTCACGCGCGACCGACCGAGCAGATAGCTTTCCCTAGCCCAGGCGTTCACGCCTGGGTCACGCGTGACCGACCCAGCAGATAGCTTTCCCTAGCCCAGGCGTTCACGCCTGGGTCACGGGTGCCGACCGAGCAGATAGCTTTCCCTAGCCCAGGCGTTCACGCCTGGGTCACGCGCGTGCCGAC